>JAEXBK010000165.1 GCA_023394035.1 Bacillota bacterium | reverse complement strand
TTTAATTATTATATCCTTTGACATCAGAAAAACACTCCGTGATCATATGTTTTGACAAAGACGGTGTATATAAGCAAAATACATTCCGCCGCTGCAATCATAATCATATTTTTTTTGTTTATAGGCTTCATCTCGGAAAGAACATTTATCCTTCCGTCATAGCAGCGTGCTTCCATCGCATCGTACAGTGCGCGTGATCTTTTCATTGATACGACAAAAAGCACCTGTATCATTCCGGCAAACGAGATTAGGGATGTCTTGAAGTCCTTGTTTCCAAGTCTCGAATTTTGTGCCGTGATAATGTTATATGCGGCATCTAAGAGCACAAATACAAATCTGTATATCAGCATCATCAGTTCAAGAAAAAGCTCGGGTATTCGTAATTTCCTGCATACTTCTATGATATCTGTCATTGTCGTATTGAGAGATAAAAAATACAGGCACGAAACTGATGCCATTGCCGTTATGATGAGTCCTGCGGCGCGCCACAGTCCCGCTACGCTTCCCGTAATGTAGAAGCTTCCCATATCGAGAGCAAAAGCATCAAGGGGCGTTCTTGAAAAGTTGACTACTATAGCTGCCGTACTGAGTATAAGAAAGGTAAAAGGCACCATCATCAGGTGCCTGTACCTTCTAAAGCTTACTCCCGCAATATTTACATTCAAAACAAGATTGACCGTAAGGACTGATATCCCCATTACAATGGAACGACTGACGATACAGAATATCAATGTCAGCATAGCAAAGAGGAATTTTTCCATCGGATTTACATATCTTAATTTTGACTGGTAGCAAAGCTTATCTATTATTATCATATTTTAGTCGTTTTTCTTTGAAATTCTGGCAGCAGCGCCCTTTGTTCTTTCGTAATATCTTCCGATAAAGAAAGCAAGTACACCTACGCCTATACCTGTCTGAACGCAGAATATAAGGCTTTCGATTTCGCCCGGAAGCTCTCCGCCGAGATACTGCTCGATGATAGGGTCAAACCAAGGTTCATAGTCTGTTCCCGTGATTTCCGCTACCATTTCACTTCCGGCGTCGTCAGAGCCTCCGAATTCAGCACCTTTCATTGCAAAAAGCGGTACGATAGATATTAAAATCGCAATAATTATCAGTGCGATAACAAGCTTCTTATTGCTCTTCTTTTCCATTACATTTCACCCGCTTTCTTAAGTTCTTTTTCGATCTGTGCTTCAACTGCGTCTACAGGAGCTCCTTCGAGATATCCGAGTGATCTGAGCTCAGGTCTTGCAAATGATTCGAGTCCGATTACGATAACTACTGTCAGAATTCCTTCAACGATTGCAAGCGGAACCTGTGTAGGAGCAAATACTCCGAGGAACTTTATGACAGATGCACCTACGCCGCCGACCTCCGACGGATATGCAATAGCGAGCTGTACGCTTGTTACGCAATATGTAAAGAGATCCCCGAGCATAGCTGCAAGGAAAATTGATACTTTCTTGTTGAGCTTAAGCGATTTGAACAGCTTATAGAGACCGAACGTTACGAAAGGTCCTGCGATAGCCATTGAAAATGTGTTAGCACCAAGTGACGTAAGTCCGCCGTGAGCAAGCATTATTGCCTGGAAAAGAAGTACGATGATGCCGAGTATGCTTACTGCTGCAGGTCCGAAGAGTATAGCTCCGAGTCCTGTTCCCGTCATATGCGAGCAGCTTCCCGTTACCGAAGGAATCTTAAGCGATGAAAGTACGAATACGAATGCTCCCGACATTGCGAGAAGCGTCATCAGTTTTCTGTCTCTGTTTACCGTATTCTTTATTGAAATAAAGCCCCATACAAGGAAAGGAATCGTCAAAATTCCCCAGATAACGCACTGGTTTGCAGGAAGATATCCTTCCATGATGTGCATAGCATTTGCCGCCGGAACGATTCCGAAAAACAGAGCAAACACCGCACTGATCGATAAAATCAGTTTTTGTCTTTTTGTCATTTCTTTCTCCTTTATAATAAATCGCTCTCCAAAGTAAAAAGCCTGTCTTTTGAACAGGCTCATGGTATCAACTCTGTTAAGAGAGCGTGATCCCTTGGCCATCGTTCGTAGCCTGTGATCTTATTAACTCATGCGGACGGATATTCTGACTTACAAATGAATATCATTTGACACAGTGGCGTGACCGTTCAGGAATTGACCTGATTCCTCCTCCGCATTTCAAATTATTACACCTTATATAATATAGTAATATCTAATTGCTTGTCAACAGTTATAACAGCTATATCTGATACTGGATAGCATTTACTATCGCCGCCGCAATGTTGCTGCCGCCCTTTCTTCCTCTTGCTACTATGCATGCAATGCCGGACTCGATAAGCTGTTCTTTGCTCTCGACTACGTTTACAAAGCCTACAGGAACGCCGATTACGGCTACAGGATCGAGTTTTCCCTCTTTTACGAGCTCACATATCGAAAATAGAGCTGTGGGCGCATTTCCTACGGCGATTATTACAGGGGCTTCGAGCTTTGATGCCTTTTCCATGCTTACATATGATCTTGTGAGGCCTCTTTCCTTAGCTTCCGCTGCGACATCCTCATCTCCTATAAAGCACAAGACCTTGCCTCCGTATGCTTCGATTCTTTTTTTGTTTATCCCGGACTGAGCCATCTTCGTATCGGTAACTATAGTAGCACCGTTCTTTATGGCTTCTTTGATTTTTTCGACAACGCCGTCTGTAAAATACATGCTGTCGGCATACTCAAAATCGGCAGACGTATGAATACATCTTTTGATGACGAGCTCATATCTCGGATCGAGAACCCTGTCTCCAAGGATTTCGCTTATTATCTCAAAGCTCTTTGCCTCTATCTGATCGGGGCGAATATTTTCTATTTTCAAATCCGTATCCTCCTTTATTTTATAAGGTCGTATATTAGGTTCATATCAAGCGACGCGCGCAAGTGATCCGCAAGTATGTCGTACTGTTTTTCTTTGTAGAGATCCATATCAAAAGCTTCAACCTTATCAGGATCAAGCCCTTTATTTGTAAACAGCACTGCTGAAACGGTCTTTGCAATCTCACCCTTATCAAATATGCCGTGTATGTATGTGCCGTATACATTGCCTGAATTGATTATATTTGCGTCTATTCCTCTTCCGTCCGCTGAAGAAATTCCCATATGAATTTCATATCCGTCGTATTCTTTACCCGAAAGTGAACTGAATATACCGCTTACATCCGATAAATTTCCGGTTGTCTCACATGTCGTCTTTTGATCGGAGAAAACAGTTGAGTGAGGCAGAAGCCCGATCCCCTCGATTTCTCCGCCATGCTCCACTCCGTGAGGATCGGAAATCGATTTTCCGAGCATCTGATAGCCTCCGCATATTCCGATAACGGGTCTATCCTTTGAAGCGTATTTCTTTATCTCCGCTTCAAGACCGTTTTCTCTCATCCATATAAGATCCACCATAGTGTTCTTTGTTCCCGGAATTATGATCAGATCGGGATCACCGAGTTCCTTAACGGCTCCCACATATCTGACGCCCACCCCGTCTATTCTGTCAAGAGAGTTAAAGTCCGTAAAGTTCGATATGCGCGGCAGCCTTATTACGGCTATATCGACAAGCGCATCCTTATCCCTTGCGGAAAAGCGATCAGTCAGACTGTCCTCATCGTCTATATCCACATGCATATACGGAACTACCCCAACAACAGGAACCTTTATGACATCTTCGAGCATTCTTAGCCCCGGTTCGAGTATCTTTATGTCACCTCTGAATTTATTTATTATCACGCCCTTAACACGCTCACGCTCATCTTCGTCAAACAAAAGCATCGTACCCGCAAGCGAAGCAAATACACCGCCTCTGTCTATATCTCCCACGATAAACACAGGTGCATCCGCAAGCTTTGCCATTCCCATGTTAACGAGATCGTTTTCTTTAAGATTAATTTCCGCAGGACTTCCGGCACCTTCTATTACGATTACGTCATACTCAGATGCAAGCGAATCAAAATCAGCCTTTACGGCATCTCTGAAGCCTGCTTTTCCCTTGTAGAACTCTTCGGCGCTCATGTTTTTGTGCACTTTTCCGTTTATGATGACCTGCGAGCCCTTATCGCTCGTCGGCTTAAGGAGAAGCGGATTCATCCTTACATCAGGAAGCAGTCCTGCGGCCTCTGCCTGCATCACCTGCGCTCTTCCCATCTCAAAACCGTCTTTAGTTATATATGAATTGAGAGCCATATTCTGAGCCTTAAACGGAGCGACGCTGTATCCGTCCTGTTTAAGAATACGACAGAGTCCTGCAACGAGAAGGCTTTTGCCTGCGTTTGAACACGTTCCCTGTATCATTATTGCTTTTCCCATACGATTACCTCCTCTAAATAAAGACCCTGATCATCATGTATCTCATCAAAGACAGCACTATCAGCGATATTACGGATGAAGCATACATGAGCATGTTTGCTCTTAGGATATCCTTCGCCTCTATCGGTCTGACAGGATCACCTATCGTCTGTTTTTTTATCTGCTTGCCGAAATAGCTCGCATCTCCTGCAAGCTGCACGGAAAGTGCACCGGCACAAGCCGATTCCGGATATCCGCTGTTCGGGCTCTTATGCTTTTTGCGGTCGCGCACAAATATTTTATATGAGTTCTTAAAGTTGAGCTTAAGAAAAAAGCTGCCTGCAATCATAGCTACCGCAGTTATCCTCGCCGGTATGAAGTTGAAAACGTCGTCAGCCTTTGCCGAAAAACGCCCGAAATACTCATATTTTTCGTTGTGATACCCAACCATCGAATCAAGCGTGTTAACGGCTTTGTAAAAGAATCCAAGCGGTGCACCGCCTATGAGCATAAACAACATAGGAGCTATAACACCGTCAGATGAGTTCTCTGCAACTGTCTCTACCGCCGCCTTTATTATCTGTTCAAAAGAAAGCTCAGCAGTATCACGACCGACTATCATAGAAAGCTGTTTTCTTGAAGCTTCGAGGTCTCCGCTAATAACAGCCTTATATACCTTCATGCTTTCCTTCATGAGAGAATTGGCGGCAAATATCTGCCAGCACCAGAAGAGCTCCAGGATAAGCCTTAGCCTCAAATCGAGCTTTGATGCAGTTAACAGAAGTGCAAGCGGAACGGTAAACGACACTGTCGTTGTCAAAATCCAAAGCACGATTCCCGATATATATTCCCCTTTTTCAGTCTTCGGAAAGCGCTTTCTTAAGCTCTTCTCAAGAGCCGAAATCAGGTTACCTATCATAACTACGGGATGATATATGAAGCGCGGATCTCCGAAGGCTGCATCTAGAAGGAAGGCTAATGGAAGTATCATCAAAAATATCATTTAATGCTACCGCCTTTTCTTCTTTGCTCACCAAAAATACGACACTTATCCAAAAAGCTTACAGCAAATTCAGGATTGCTCCAAAGATGAAGATGCGGGTACCCCGCATAACAGTTTTTACCTGATACGACCGTATGCCACGCTTTGCCGCGTCTGTTTACCGCAGTAAAGCCTTCGCCGTAGTTATCCGTGTCGCTGTAGTGGAATTCGTGGCACTTTATGGATTCGCCTTGCCTGCAGAACATATTGTCCTCATTTGCACTGAGTGTCTTATATCCGAATCTGACGAGCTTATCCGTCATGCTCGAGTTCCCGCGTATCGCTCCTACGGTGTCGAATGTGCCTTCACCTGTCGTTATCGTATCTCCGAGATACATAAAGCCTCCGCATTCCGCATATATAGGCATTCCGCCATCAAAAGCGGCTTTCAGGCAATCCCTCATCGCAATATTTTCCGATAATTCTTTTATGTAAAGCTCTGGATATCCGCCGCCTATTATCACTCCGTCTATGCCTTCCGGAAGCGATTTATCCGTAATAGGCGAAAAGAAAACGAGCTCTGCTCCTGCTATTTTAAGGAGCTCGAAATTATCCTCATAGTAAAAGCAAAACGCATTATCACGCGCAACCGCAAGCCTTACATGACTTCCTTCCGGTATATCGATGTCTTCGTAGGTAAGCTCTGCTGCTTTTTCCGCTTCCGCCATAACCATATCGAGGTCTATCGTTTCGGCTGCCTTTTTGCCGAGCACATCCATTCTTTGTTTTATGTCATCTATTTCTCCTGCCGTAACAAGTCCGAGATGACGGCTCGATATACTCGCTTCCTGTATTGCCGGCAGGTAGCCGAAGCACGGAAGTCCCGTTTCGTTAAGCAGAAGCTTTCTGTAGGTTTCGTACATCGCACTGCTGCATGTGTTAAGTATAAAGCCTTTTATCATATTCGGTGCAAATTCGATGAAGCCCTTAGCCTCTGCAGCGATCGACCTTCCCTTTCCTTTGACGTTAAGCACGAGTATTACGCCTGTTCCTGTAGCATGAGATATATGATTTGCCGAAGCCTCATCAGTATCAAAGCCTGCTCCGTCATAAAGTCCCATCACGCCCTCTATTATTGCGGCATCAAAGCCCTCTGCATCGTTTGCAAGGAGATATTTTACGGTATTTTCACCGAGCAAAAATATATCGAGATTACGTGACGGTGTCCCTATTATTTCAGAATGGAACATCGGGTCGATATAATCGGGTCCGCACTTAAATGCCATTACATTCCTCTTCTTGAGCTTGAGTGCGGATAAAAGAGCGCACATTACGGTCGTTTTACCGCATCCGCTTCCCGTTCCGGCTATCATTATTCTTGGAATGTTATTCTTCAACGCTTACTCCTTTTATGAGATAAACAGGATTTTCCGCCATCATCAGATCGTAGTTTCCGAGACGGCGTGCTTTTGATATATTTGCGCATATGATATCGGTCTTCATGCCCTTGTCTTTGAACAAAGTCGTTGCTTCGTTCAGCGTATCTATAGATACAGCCGTTACAAGTATCTCCGCAGTCTTGTTCTTTTGGAGCACTGTCTCCACAATCGAATTCAGGTTACCTGATGAACCGCCGACAAAAACCTTATCGGGAGCCGGGAAAGCTTCCATGCCGTGCGGAGCGTCGTTCTTTACTGCTATGACGTTTCGTGCACTTAATTTTTCGAGGTTTTGAAGCGTCAGCTCATATGCATCGTCATCATGCTCTATAGCATATACGAAGCTGTCTGATGCTCGCCTTGCCAAAGCACATGTCATTGCTCCCGTACCCGACCCTACATCAAAAACGATGTCATCAGGTCTTACTTCAAGCATGGCGCAAGCCAAATCGCGTACAGCCTTTTTCGTCATCGGGACTCTTGCTCTTATAAAATCCTCGTCGCGAGGCACCGCAAAACAGTCCTTTGCTTCTTCGTTTTCCGCTATAACTACAGCTAAAGACGAAAATTCATTTCCTTCAAGCTCCGATGCTCTTCCCGATGTTAATTTTTCATCTGAAAGTGATAGATTTTCTCATATATGAACCCTCACATTTCCGAGCCCCGCAGCGTTAAGCTGTCTTATAACATCTGCAGCTGTTACCGCTCCGCCTGTAAGTGCAAACACTTTTTTGTTGTAGCAGGCATATGGCACTATAGATCCCGACTTGCCGTGAAGACTTATCAGGCGCATGTTTTCGTAGCCCGTTCCTATCTTTGCCGCAAAATATGCCATGCTGCTTATTCCGCATTCAAATGACAATTCCGCTATGTCCGATACATTCCTCGACATTGTAGAAGCGATGCTGTAAAATCCCGTATCTCCGGTTGCCGCTACACATACGTTCAGGCTCTCGTCCTTGTGTGCTTTGATGAAGTCTGTCATTTCCGTTACCTTCATGTCTCTGACATCATCGTTATATATCATCAGCCTGTCGGCAAGACGCCCCGAAGTGAGCACGATATCGGCTTCTTTTACTATGTTTATAAACGCAGGAGTAAAATATGACGGCGATCCCGGTCCTGCTCCGGCAACTTTTATATTCATTATCAATTCTCCGTTATTCTGTCTTTACAGTATTTCCGCAAAGATTTCGGCTGTTTTTTCTATTTCTTCGTCAGTGAAGCATTTGTTCAGGAACATGACTTCAAACTGTGACGGTGCCGAGTATATGC
>JAEXBK010000163.1 GCA_023394035.1 Bacillota bacterium | reverse complement strand
TTAATCTATAAGGATGCTGCTATGACTATTCACCCAAAAAATCCGGATCCAAACCCTGGCACGGACCCTAATCCGGGCACCGATCCAAACCCAGGAACTGATCCGGGACAGAATCCAGGACAGGATCCAGGTAATAACCCAGGAACCAATCCTGGCGACAACCCAAATCCGGGAACCGACCCTGGACACAACCCTGGTACAAATCCTGGTCAGGACCCGGGAGTCAACCCGTCAAATCCAGGCTCTAACCCAGGCTCCACTCCGGGCTCAAAACCGGATCAGCCACAGGTTGAGAAACCTGCCGCACCAAGCACCACGATCAAAACAGCTACGGCTGACAAAGTGGTCGCAGCCGCGGAACAGCCAGTTAATACTGGCGACACCGGCAGCTTGATAACATTCGTGGCATTATTCTCGGCAGCAATAACAACATTAGTCATGATGATAAAGCCTATAAAGCGAGATAGCATGAAATAATAAAGTTCGGTATTCAAGATATTATTTTAGAGATTAAAACACAGGAACTACTTCAAATGCACAGATTTTGGGGTAGTTCTTTTACTTATCAAAGAAGTAATTGTGAGGCACGGAAGTGGTCAAGCTATAAATGTTAGTCGCACTTTGCCCTGAAATCATGAATAATTTTTATTTATGCATGATTTCAGAGCAAATATCTACGGAAATCTCGTTTCAGAAGATTTTCGTAGATATTTCATCTTTTTTTATGTATAATTCCGAAATATACATAAAAACAACAAAAAAATCTGCGGCACGCCTAAAGACCATCTTTCCGGCGCACACAGGAAGCTAAACGGCACGCCTAAAGGCCTATTGTCTTATGCGGCAAGACGACCGGCACAGTTCTTCAGTCTTGACGGGTCACACAAATTGGAGCATTATAGTATTACCTTTAATTTTTATGAAAAGAGGATGACGAATGAAAAGTATTACGCTCGGAACTACGGGAATTGCGGTTGTGCAGAATGCCTTTGGAGCACTCCCGATACAGAGAATAACGACGGATGATGCCGTATGTCTTTTACGGAAGGCATATGACGGCGGAATGAGATATTTTGATACGGCAAGGGCATACAGCGACAGCGAGGAAAAGGTTGGAAAGGCTTTTTTCGGCATGAGAGACAAGGTGTATATCGCATCTAAAACGATGGCAAGGACTCCAGGTGACTTTTGGAAGGATCTTGAAACATCACTCGAAACGCTGCAGACAGACTATATAGATGTTTACCAGTTCCACTGCGTTGATCAATGCTATAAGCCGGGCGATGGAACCGGAATGTATGAGTGCATGCTAAAGGCAAAGGAAGAAGACAAGATAAAGCATATCGGCATTACCGCTCACAAGCTGATGCCTGCGCATGAGGCGGCAGAGTCGGGATTATACGAGACATTGCAGTTTCCTTTGAGCTACCTTTCGTCGGAAAAAGAGCTTGAACTCGTGGAAAAATGCAGGAAGAACAATGTCGGCTATATTGCTATGAAGGGTCTTGCGGGAGGGCTCATAAACAAATCCGATGCAGCGATGGCGTATATGGCACAGTTTGACAATGTGCTTCCGATATGGGGAATCCAAAAGGAAAAAGAACTCGATGAGTGGCTTTCATTTATGGAAAACACTCCTGAAATGACAGGCGAGATCAAGACCTTCATAGAAAACGAGAGACTTGAACTGAGTGGAGAATTCTGCAGAGGATGCGGATATTGTATGCCATGTCCTATGGGAATAGAGATAAACAACTGTGCAAGGATGTCTCTGATGCTTCGTCGCGCTCCGTCAGCAGCATGGCTGACAGAGGAAGTGCAGGCTAAGATGAAGAAAACAGAGACATGTATAAATTGCGGAAAGTGCGCTTCAAAATGTCCTTATGAGCTAAACACTCCGGAGCTTCTTAAGAAAAATTACGAGGATTACAAAAAAGTGCTTTCGGGCGAAGTAAAGGTTCAATAGAATTCAGCAAATATGATGGGCGGGTCGGAACCCGCCTTTTGATTATGATAAACTTTACAAGCTTTTTACTTATAGGGGATATAGGAGTTTACTTTTTTCTGTTACAATAAA
Organism: Bacillota bacterium; assembly: GCA_023394035.1. GTDB lineage: Bacteria > Bacillota > Clostridia > Peptostreptococcales > Anaerovoracaceae > Eubacterium_B. Next base: position 5,422 of record JAEXBK010000163.1, on the reverse strand, counting down.
GAAAAATGCGATTCGGAGAAAAGAGATATGATGATTTATTGTGTCGAAGATGATGCGGCTATACGCAACATGATAATATATACGCTAAATGCTTCAGGATTTGAGGCTTTTGGATTTTCGGACGGTGAGGAATTTTTCGAGGCACTCGCAAAAAAACGACCTGCTCTTGTGATGCTGGATATAATGCTTTCGGGTGAAAGCGGCATTGAGATACTCGAAAAACTCAAATCAAATGCAGCAACGCAGAACATTCCGGTGATAATGGCGACGGCAAAGGGAACGGAGTTTGACAAGGTTACCGGACTTGATCTCGGAGCGGACGATTACCTCGCAAAGCCTTTCGGTATGATGGAGATGGTATCGCGCGTCAAAGCTGTATTGCGCAGATCCGGAGCACCGCGCGACAATGAAAAACTAACCGCAGGGAATATAGTGATGGATGTGCGTCAGCATACGGTATTTGTAGGTGATAAACAGGTTTTGCTTACTCTGAAAGAGTTTGAGCTTTTGAGGCTGTTTATGGAAAATCAGGGAACGGTCTTTACACGCGACGACCTGCTCCTGAAGATTTGGGCTACCGATTATGTCGGAGAATCGAGGACAGTTGATGTTCATATGGGAACACTCAGGACGAAGCTCCTTGATGCCGGTGAAAGCATAAAAACCGTAAGAGGGGTGGGCTACAGAATGGAGGTGCAGTCGTGACAAAAAAGATATTCAAATCTACGCTTTTTGCCTCTTTTGTAATATTTATCGTTACGATGACACTCATAATTGCCGTGTTATATCCGTATTTTCTTGAAGTTCAGAAAAAGCAGATGAAGATAGAAGCGGAAATCACAGGCACAGGAGTGGAACGGTATGGCGAAGACTTTCTCAAAGGTATGCCGGAGGGCGATTATCGCGTAACATGGATCGGGAAAGACGGTGAGATAATATACGACAGCAAAGAAGATGCGTCGAAAATGGAAAATCATGCAGGGCGCGAGGAAATAGTCGAAGCACTGAGCGAAGGCTACGGAGAAAGTGCAAGATTTTCGGTTACCATGACGGAAAGACAGATGTATGTGGCGGCGCGCATCAAAGACGGCACTGTCATCAGAATAGCGGAAACACAGAGAAGTTTGATCTCGATCCTTTACGGAATGCTGCAGCCGATATTGTTTATAGCACTTCTTGCAGCATTGCTTGCTTTGTTCCTTGCATACCATTTATCAAAAAAAGTAGTAGCGCGGCTGAACAACGTCAATCTTGACGAACCGCTTCAAAACGAAGAATTTGAGGAACTGAAACCGCTTTTGATGCGAATTGACGGACAGCAAAGGCTTCTGAACCGAAAGGAAAACGAGCTTAAGCTGCAGCGGGAAGAATTTGAATCGGTGACGGAGAACTTAAGCGACGGTCTCATAATCGCAAGTGAATCAGGCAATATTATAAATATTAACAGAGAGGCATCAGCCTTTTTTATGAGCGGCGTTGAGCTTAAGGGGAAGAATATATTAGATGTTATAACAAATGAGCATGTAAGGGATGCTGCGATGTCTGCATTTAAAGGGAAGCATGCCGAAATCCGTTTTTCCGAAAACGGGAGCAAATACCTTGCGGATGCCTCTCCGGTGATGAGCTCAGGCGAGCTTTACGGAATATCCGTTCTTATACGCGACATTACGGAAAAAGAAAAGGGAGAGGTGATGCGGCGTGAGTTTACGGCAAACGTATCGCATGAGCTTAAGACCCCGCTTCATACTATATCGGGCTGTGCGGAGCTGCTTTATCATAAGATGGTAAAGCCTGAGGACATAGATCAGTTTGCTGCGCAGATATATACGGAATCAAAGCGTCTTATACGCTTGGTTGACGATATAATCAAGCTTTCAAATCTCGACGAAGGGATAGAAACGGAAAGCCGCGAAAATATAGATATATCAAAGCTCGCGAAGGAAGTCACGGAGCAGCTTGAGCCTGTAGCAAAAGCCGCTGATGTGGAGCTTAGCTTTGAAGGTGAGCCTGCGCAGGTCACAGGCGTATACAGGATGCTAAGCAGCATGATATATAATATCTGCGACAACGCAATAAAATATAACCGCGACGATGGAAAGGTACATGTCGCGGTCACATTAGATGAAGGTTCCGCGCAGGTGACGGTAACTGATACCGGGGTAGGTATACCTGCAGAGGAACAAATACGCATATTCGAAAGATTTTATCGAGTTGACAAAAGTCGCTCGAAGGAAGTCGGCGGAACAGGGCTTGGGCTTTCGATAGTCAAGCATGTAGCCGAGCTTCACAGGTGCGAGCTGTCGCTTAAGAGCGAGGTCGGCAAGGGCACCGAAATTACTGTGCGCTTTCCTGCTGCTGAGGCGGCTGATAAGTGCCGGTAGGCTTAAGAAGTGTGACGGTGGCTTTGAAAAGGTCGCCGTCTATTTTTATTTCAAGCTTTCCGTCCATCAGCGAAGTTAAGTCCTTTGCTATTGCAAGTCCAAGACCGCTTCCGTCAGTATTTCTTGAGCTGTCACCGCGCTTAAAGCGCTCCATTAGCTCGGACGGTTCGATGTTAAGCGCATCGCGCGAAATGTTTTTTATCTCAAGTGACACTGAGCTTACATTATCTATGATCGACAGATATGCACGCGTCCCTTGCTGGGTGTACTTTGACACATTGACAAACAGGTTCTCTATTACTCTGTATAACAGCCTGCCGTCAGCCATTACAAAGGTATTTTCAGGGAAGTCGTTGACGACAAGATTGATGTTGTTTGATGTGAAGTTGTCTTCGAGCTCCGCAAGTGCCTGACTTACTATTGAGGAAAGCTCTATTCTATCCATGTCTACAGGGATATCGCCGCTCGATGCTTTTGCCGCTTCGAACAGATCCTCCGTCAGTTTCTGAAGCCGCTCCGTTTTTTCGCTGATGATTTCAACGTATTTAGGTGCATTTTCGCTTTGCAGTCCCTCTTTTTTCAGGAGGTCTATATATGTAACCATCGAGGTGAGCGGAGTTCGGAGGTCATGCGATACATTTGATATGAGATCGGTTTTGAGCCTTTGATTTTTCAGTTCGTTTGCTATTGCAATCTGCTGTGCGTTGGAGATTGAGTTTACGGCTTCCGCCATTTCATCGAGGTCGGTTTTTCCGGTTACGGGAACCTTATATCCGAGGTTGCCGTTGCTGAGCTCTTTGATGCCGTTTTTGACCTCCTGATACTTTTTGAGCAGAGGCGGTATGAATACGAATATCAAAGGTATTATCAGCAGTAGTCCGTACTGGGTTCCGGCTATGAAAGCTCCGATCACGAGCACCGATATTACGAGAGCAAATGTATGTCTTGTGCTTACTGCACTTGTGTATATGTAAGAGAATATGCTGCCGGCTATTGTATATTTCAGAAATTCTCTGTTCTTCAGCTTTTTGACGAGCGACAGTAGGAATACGAGACCGACTGCTGCGGCAAATGCTGCAACCATAAGTCCTCCGGCAAGAAGTACCCATGAAGGATAAAAGTGGTATGATGAACTCCACGCAGGAGAAGAGAACTGCTCGATTGCTGCCTCTGCCGCACTAGGGAGGGATTGTACTATTATCGCATCTCTTGCGTGATAATCTCTAATCCATGCGCTAAGAAGTGCTGCTGACGGAATGATGAGGAGGCAGGCCCCTAACCCGGCTAATATCTGAATGTCTACAAATATTTTGTCAAACCAGCTGAGCCGGATTTTGTTATCTTCTGTTTTTACTCCGCATTTAGCTATTGAAAGGACAAGTGACAGAAGGAGAAGTATGCCCGAAAGGAATATAGCGAGCCAAATGATCTCCTTTATATTGTTAAGTGCGGAATCTACCATTTCGGTTTTATACTCGTATGCGAACCATGACATAGCGTCTTCAAGATCAGAGATTTCAAGTATTGCAATTGCGGAGAAAAAAAGAACCGTGAACGCGGCGATGAATAGTATGCAGCCAAGCAGGCAAAACCCTCTCCGTATGCTGTTTTTTGAATTAAGGGAATTATCCATGTTGCCCTCCTTATGGTATTTTATATTGTTAATATATACTTTGATTATTACGGAACACTTAACGCAATTCTGAAGAATTTTTTACATTTGGATGTAAAAAATGATATAATTAACATCTGTGAGAGGGAAATTATGAATTACGCAGAAAGAAGAAAACGAATAATAAGGACGAGCATCATAGGTATTGCAGCCAATATAATGCTTGCCGCATTTAAGGCTTTTGTCGGATTCATGTCAAATTCAATCGCCATAATGCTCGATGCCGTAAACAACTTAAGCGACGTGCTTTCGTCTGTCATAACGATAATCGGTGCCAAGCTTGCAGGGAAAAAGCCGGACAAGGAGCATCCGCTCGGTCACGGCAGGATAGAGTATATTTCTGCTATGGTTATAGCTATGGTAATACTCTATGCCGGTGTGGCATCGCTCTTTGAGTCCGTAAAAAAGATAATAAATCCCGGAACGCCTGACTACAATAAGTTCACACTGATAGTCGTAGCTTCCGCCGTGATAGTCAAAATCGTGCTCGGCAGATATATCAAGTCCGTAGGCGAAAGGATAGAGTCCGAGGCTCTTGCAGCATCCGGCAAGGATGCACTTTACGACGCTGTTATATCGACTGCGACACTTGTTGCCGCCGCAATATATATATTTTTTGACATAAGCCTCGAAGCATGGATAGCTGCGGCTATATCCGTATTTATCATCAAAGCCGGTATAGACATACTCAAAGGCACATTCAGCAAGATAATAGGGGAGCGCATAGACTCTGAGCTAGCAAAGAAGATAAAAAAGACGATTTCCGAGCATGAGGGAGTTTACGGCGCATACGACCTCATTCTGCACAGTTACGGACCGGAGCTTCTCTTAGGCTCCGTGCATATCGAAATCTCGGACACGTTCACCGCGGCCGAGATAGACGAGCTTACGCGTCACATACAGGAAGATATATTCGAAGAATACGATGTAATGCTAACCGCGATAGGCATTTATTCATATAATACAAAGGACGATTTTGCGGCACAGGCACGAACGGATATAGTGGAGCTCGTCATGTCACATGACGATATTGTGCAGATGCACGGCTTCTTCCTTGACGAAAAAACAAAGCGCATAAGCTTTGACGTGATAGTGGGCTTCTCATCAAATGACAGAGAAGGACTGTACAAGCATATCTGCGACGACATAAAGGAAAAATATCCGGACTATGAATTAAGGGTTACAATGGATTCTGATATAAGCGATTGACAACAGCAATACAAGGAGGGAACATATGCTTAAGGAAGGCATCAAAAACAGCATAGAGCGTATCGTCACAGAGGATATGACGGCAAAAGCGGTAGGGAGCGGAACACTTAAGGTGTTTGCGACACCGTGCATGATTGCGATGATGGAGGAGGCGTCACAC
>JAEXBK010000147.1 GCA_023394035.1 Bacillota bacterium | reverse complement strand
ACGGGTACTGACGTATTTAAGGCAATCGCTATGGGTGCTGATGCCGTAATGATGGCAAGACCTTTTGTTAATGCGGCGTATGCCGGCGGTGCGGAAGGCCTTGACGGCTTTATTTCGAGGATAATCTCGGAGCTTGAGGATACCATGGAAATGTGCGGTGCATATTCCATAGAAGAAATCACAGCTGATATGATAAGGAGATAGACGTGATTGATATAATTGCTGCATCAAGAAATGCGCACAAAATCGCGGAGCTCGCGGCTATAACAAAAAAATTCGGCATGAATGTTGTTTCACGCGACGATGCCGGAATAGCTCCTTTTGAGGTCTGCGAAGACGGCGAGACATTTGAAGAAAATTCATTCAAAAAAGCCGAAGCGATAATGAAAGAATGCGGCAAAATTACGATTGCCGATGATTCGGGTCTTATGGTTGAGTATCTCGAAGGCGCACCGGGTGTTTATTCGGCAAGATTTGCCGGCGAACATGCGGACGACAACAAGAATAACGAGAAGCTCCTATCGCTTTTAGAAGGCGTGCCGTTCAGCAGCAGAAGAGCAAAATTCGTTTCGGTGATAACGCTTTTGTTCCCGGACGGAGAAAAAATCGTCGCAAAGGGAGAATGTCCCGGCCGCATTATAGCTGAGCCTATAGGCGAACACGGCTTCGGATATGATCCCTTGTTCATGCCGGACGGGTATCAGATTACATTTGCGCAGATGGGATCGGAAGAAAAGAACAAGATAAGCCACCGGGCAAGAGCTCTTGAAGAGCTTGAACTCATGCTTAAGGAGAGGAAGGGTACGGTCTGTAGGTAATGAAAAAACGTGTTGTTGAGATGCTTTGCCTTGCATGGAAACAAAATCAAAAACCGTTTTATCAGGGTCTTTCGGCTCAGGTCGCATTCTTTTTCATACTGTCCGTCGTACCTACACTTATACTTTTGACACAGCTTCTCGGAATGCTAAATCTTTCACTTGATTCCGTCACCGCATGGATGAAGGTCAGCCTTGACAGCCCTGCAACTGCGCTCATAACTTACATCTTCAATGTCAAGACGCCTGAAGCGGGATCTAATTTTTTCCTCATAATAATGGCCGTATGGGCGGCATCGAGGATACAGTTTACGCTTATGCGGGTGACCAACTACACATATTCCGGAGGTCACGACATGGGCAACTTTTGGAAGGACAGGATGAGGTCGATGGCCACGATAGTGATCACCGTAGTTGCAGTAGTTGCGGTCATAATAGTTGCGGTATACGGGCAGGTCGTAGTAAGATTCCTTGCGGATAAGCTTCTCATAAGCAGAACCTATGATGAGGTGTGGACCTTTTTCAGATGGCCTATTGCAGGCGGGCTGTATTTTCTTATAGTTTCGTTTAACTATTTTGTGCTTCAGTCTAAGGGGCGAAAATACCGTGATATAATACCCGGAAGTATTTTTGCAAGCATAGGAATGCTGCTCGTAACCATAGTGTACTCGGCATATACAACGCTTGCGGTCGATGACAACCTGATATACGGCTCAATGGCGAGTATTGCGGTGCTGATGTTCTGGTTTTACTTTATGTCGATGGTACTCGTTATGGGGATATTGTTTAACAAGGTGTGGATGGACACACGCCCTATAAACAACAAAAAATAGAAACGAGCTGTTCAATCTGAACAGCTCATTTTGTTTGTCTATTTTAGTAAATGACTCTTACTCTTACGATGCCTTCGCCTGTTACAGCTTCAGGATTGATTTCGTCATCTGTTCCGAGAAGAACATATCCGTGACCGTTTCTTACGGCTCCGGCAATCGACTTGATTGTGATACCTTCTAAAGCAGAAGCAGCACACTTAACAGGATCCTCGATTCCGTTTGTTATTATGGCTACACGGTGCTTTGATGAGTCCGTAAGCGTTACCATAGGGAAGTTTACGGAATTGACGATTTCGCCTCTTTCTATATAATCCATTATTTCGTGAGCTGCCATTATCGCACAGTTGTCTTCGGCTTCTTCCGTAGAAGCTCCGAGATGCGGTGTGCATACTACGTTTGCTTTTCCGAGGATGCCGGCTGTAGCAAAGTCGGTGACGTACTTTGAAAGCTTTCCTGATTCGAGCGCTGCGAGTATGTCTGCTTCTACGACGAGCTTGTCGCGTGAGAAGTTGAGAAGAATAGCTCCGTCCTTAAAGCTTGAAAGCATTTCTGAATTTATCATTCCTTTTGTGCTGTCAAGTGCAGGGAGGTGAAGAGTGATCACATCTGACTGAGGAAGAAGCTCTTCAAGCTTGTTTATGAGCTTAACCTTCGGATCAAGCCTGAGAGCTGCAGGAACGCTGAGGTAAGGGTCGTAACCGCAAACGTTCATTCCGAGATCGAGAGCTGATTTTGCTACCATAGCGCCGATTGCACCAAGACCTACCACGCCGAGAGTCTTTCCTTTTATTTCGTTGCCGGCAAATTTGCTTTTTCCTTTTTCAACGGCCTTTGCGATGTCATCACTTCCGTCGTGATTTGCGATGAGATCGTTTGTCCATGCAAATGCCTGAGCGATGTTTCTGACTGCGATAATCATAGAACCGATTATAAGCTCCTTTACCGAGTTTGCGTTTGCACCCGGAGTGTTGAAAACAACAATACCGTTCTCTGCACATCTGTCAAGCGGAATGTTGTTTACGCCTGCGCCGGCTCTTGCTATCGCAAGAAGCTCCTTGCCGAATGTCATTTCATGCATGTCCTGGCTGCGAACAAGAATACCTGCCGCTTCTGTTTCGGCTGCGGAAGAATCACATATGCAGTAATCTTCTCCGAAGCAGTCAAGGCCTACCTGAGAAATTTTGTTAAGCGTTGAAATTTTGTACATTTGTGTCACCTCACGAAATAATAACTGTTTTTACACGATTAAATTGGATTATACCATATATCATCTTTACATTCAACAATGCCGATGTTACAATCTAAGCATATGAAAAATATAGAAAGCTTAACATTTTAAGGAGGAAATCGTTATGTCTAATTATGGCAGGATCTTTAATTTTTCGGCAGGTCCGTCGGTACTTCCGGTCCCTGTACTTGAGGATGCTCAGGCAAACCTTCTGAACTACAAGGGCTGTGGTCAGTCAGTAATGGAGATGAGCCACAGATCGGCGAACTTTCAGGAAATAATAGATGATGCGGAAGCAAACCTGCGTAAACTTATGAATATCCCTGAAAATTATAAGGTTCTCTTTATACAGGGCGGAGCTACGCTTCAGTTTGCAATGGTACCTATGAACCTTCTGAGAAACTCCAAGAAGGCTGATTATGTAGTTACAGGCAACTGGGCAAAGAAGGCTGCCGAAGAAGCTGAGAAATTCGGCGACATCAAGGTTATAGCAAGCTCCGAAGAATCTAATTACACATATATTCCTAAGATCACCAAGGAAGACATAAGACCTGACGCAGACTATGTTCATATCTGCTACAACAACACGATATACGGTTCTCATTATCCGTACATCCCTGAAACGGGAGATATTCCGCTTGTTGCCGATATGTCAAGCTGCATACTCAGCGAAGAAGTAGATGTTACGAAGTTCGGGCTCATCTATGCAGGTGCGCAGAAGAACGTGGCTCCTGCAGGTGTAACGATAGTAATAATCAGAGAAGATCTCATAGGACATGCTCCTGCTGAAACTCCGATCTACCTCGATTACAAGATTCATGCTGACAAAGGCTCTATGTATAACACTCCTCCTTGCTTCACTATATACATGGCAGGCGAAGTCTTCAAGTATCTCGAAAAGATAGGCGGACTCAAGGTCATGAACGAAATGGACGTAGAAAAGGCAAATATGCTTTATGACTATATCGATTCGAGCGATTTCTACAACAATCCTGTAAACAAAGAAGACCGTTCACTCATGAACATAATTTTCTTCATAGGCGACAAGGAGCTTGAGAAGAAGTTCGTAGAAGAAGCAAAGGCAAAAGATCTCATCAACCTCAAGGGCTACAGAACGCTTGGCGGAATGAGGGCAAGCACATACAACGCAATGCCTAAGGAAGGCGTTGAAAAGCTTATAGAATTCATGGAAGAGTTCAAACAGGCAAACAAATAAATGATTTCCCGGGGGTATCGGGTATGAAGGTATTACAGAAATTAATATCAATAGCAATCATAGCAGCGCTCGCCTTTTCGGGCGCCGCTTATGTTTTGGCGGAAACGGAAGAAGGGCAGGAAGCTACACCGGAAAATACGGTGGAAACGGAGAAGCTGCCTGATCCGAGCAGCGTAGGCGGTCTGACGGCGGAAGGCGAGCCTAATATAAATACACCGGCGGCTTTGGTATATTGCCGAAATACGGGTGAGATAGTATTCTCAAAGGCGGGGAATCAGAAGTTCTCACCTTATGGAATCGCCAAGCTTTTTACGGCATATCTCGCCGTTCAAAAACTTAAGCCTGATCAGCAGGTAACCGTATCGTATGCGGCGGCATCGGCGGGCGAACCGAATATGGGGCTGAAAGAGGGAGAGACCGTCACCGTAGACGAGCTTCTGTACGGAGCCGTAATGATGGCAGGTAACGATGCCGCAGTAGCTCTTGCGGAAGCGACATCCGGCAGCGAGGCGGAATTTGTCTCCCTTATGAATCAGACGCTTTCAAATATAGGGTGCTTTAATACGCATTTTGCGAGTGCGTCCGGGAACATAAACGATATTTCAAATCAGTATTCCACGCCTTCGGATATTCTCGAGATAACAAAGCTTGCGCTTTCGAACGCATCGCTTAAGCATATCATGGGAATAACAAAGTACGAGGTGCCGCAAACAGACAAATCGCCAGCAAAGACGATAGAAACTAAGAATCCTATACTCCTGTCCGAAAAAAGGGGATATAAGGCGGCATACATAGGAAGGTGGAACGAGAATCGTTCCGCAGCAATAGCGAATTACGAAGATGAGAGTCTTGAGCTTATCGTGGTTTTGATGGGAAGTGCATCAAATGTAATAGAGCAAAATTGTGATGCGCTTATACAATATGCAGTAAATAATATAAGCGGTATAGAGGTTGTCAAGGCGGGCGAAAATGTCGGAAAGGCGCGTGTCAAGCACGGTGCTGAGACGAGCATAGATGTGTATACCGCTTCAAATTGCATTGCATATCTTCCGAAGGAGGGTTCAAAAGAGCTTATCAGGCAGGTTGTTAGCATAGACAAGGACATCGAAGCACCTCTTAAAAAGGGCGCAAAGATAGGGACTTTGCAGGTATTCGTAGCTGACGAAAAGGTTAACGAGGTAGATCTTGTAGCGGAGGAGGATGTAAATGTAGGGTGGTTTCCTTCTTACATAGGCATCTCAAACAAAGCGACCATAATAATCGCTGCGGTGCTGCTTCTGATACTGCTTTTGATGATCGTCAGAACCGTTAACAAGATAAAATCAAAGCTCAGAAAACGCAGAGCCAAAAAAGCAAAGATAAGAGCGATTGCTCTTAAGATGCTCGAGGAAGAAGAACGCGCAAAACGGAAGAGGCGTTAGGCAATGTTTGATATAAAGGAAAATCTCAAAAAACTCCCGGATCTGCCGGGAGTTTATATGCATAAGGATAAGCTTGGTCAGGTAATATATGTAGGCAAGGCTGTTTCACTGCGCTCAAGAGTCAAACAGTATTTCGGCAGCTACGGAAAAACGACGGCAAAGCTAAGAGCTCTCGTAGAAAATATTGCGGAGTTTGAGTACATAACTTGTGCATCCGAGATGGAGGCTTTAATTCTTGAGAATAATCTCATCAAGAAGCACATGCCTAAGTACAACGTGCTGCTGCGCGATGACAAAACATACCCATATATTGAACTGACGACGGGCGAGAAGTTTCCACGCCTGATCAAAACACGTCTTATCAAAAAAGACGGCGGAAGATATTTCGGCCCGTACAGCGATGCCGGGGCGGTCAATATGATAGTAGACCTTCTTAACAAGGTCTTTAAGCTGAAACGTTGCTCATTTGAAGAGTTTCCGGCAGGCTTCAGAGCGTGTCTGCATTATCATATAGATGAGTGCAGGGGAATGTGTATAGGCAAGGTGTCTGAGGCTGAATATAAAAAGTCGCTCGATGAAGTCATATCGTTCCTGAACGGTAAGGAAAAGCCTCTGATAAGAGAGCTGGAGCGACAAATGAACGAAGCATCCGAAGCACTGAAGTTTGAAGAGGCAGCAAAGTACAGAGACCTCATAGCGGCAGCAAAGGAGCTTGCACAGGCTCAGCGTGTGACTATGATAGGAGCAAAGGATATGGATGTGGTACTGCCTGTCAGGGGGCTGAATGCTTCATTTATCGTTCTTTTCCCGATAAGAAACGGCAATTTAGTCGGACGCGAAACCTTTGATATTCAGACGGGTGAAGACGACAGCAGGGAAAAGATGACTGCCGAATTTATTAAACAATATTACAGCAAATGGGCAAATGTTCCACATGAAATTCTGGTAGAGAAGCTTCCGGAGGATCATGAACTGCTCGAAAAGTTTTTGTCTACCGAAGAAAGAAAGACTAAAATTCTTGTTCCGCAGCGAGGCGCTAAGGCTGATATCCTTAAGCTTGCAATGCGTGACAGGAACGAAATGATAAACACGCTTTCCGAAAAGGCGGAAGCCGGCAGAGAAAAAACGAAAGCACTTGCAGATGAGCTGACCTCCGTGCTGCGCGAGGGCGGCTTCGAAATATGGCCGGCAAATGGTGAATTCCGCATCGAAGCGTATGATATATCAAACACAAACGGCGTGGATTCGGTCGGTGCTATGGTTGTGTTTTCGGGTCTTAAGCGCATAAAAAAAGATTACAGGCGTTTTCGCATAAAGACGGTTGAAGGTCCTGATGACTACGGCAGCCTTCAGGAGATGATATACAGACGATTCTCGCGTGCTACAAATGGGGACCCGGCATTTATGACGCTTCCGGATTTCATATTTATGGATGGCGGTCAGGGACAGGTAAATGCGGCGAGAGCCGTACTTGAGGCTCTTGGATATGATATTCCTGTTCTCGGTCTTGCAAAGGATTCGTCTCACAGGACAAGAGCCGTTGTATTTTCAAACGGAAACGAGATAGAGCTTAAGCAAAGACCGCTTTTGTTCAGATATGCCGGCACAATACAGGAAGAGGTTCACAGATTTGCGATAGATTATCACAGAAATCTTCACGGCAAAAAGGCGATAAGCTCGGTGCTTGATGAGATTCCGGGGATAGGTGTGCGAAGAAGAAATGCCCTCCTCTCAAAATTCGGTTCGGTGGATGCGATCAAGGCTGCTTCGATAGAAGAGCTTTCCGATACGGAAGGCATGAACGAAAGAGCGGCAAGAAGCATAAAAGAATTTTTTGGTTGCTAATTGGCGGTTTTGATGATATATTTAATTGTAGCGTCAAAGGGCGCAGTTTATGATTGATAATGGAGGTCAACATGGCAGAGAATAAGAAGGATAATATACAGGAAGAGGCAGAATTCATAACACTTGATTATGATGACGGAACTTCCGTAGAATGCGAAGTCATGGGAGTATTTGACCATGACGGCAAGGATTACATTGCACTGATTCCGCAGGATGATTCGGATGATATCTATATTTACGGATATCAGGAAGTCGGTGATGACGAATTTGAACTCATCGACATTGAGGATGATGAGCTTTTCGGCAAGGTAGTAGAAGAATTTGACGCTATCATGGCAAGCGAAGAAGAGTAAGTCTCATTTGAGTTTAAGACTGACAGCCTCATCGTAAGATGAGGCTATTGCTTTTGATAAAAGGCAGGAGAATAGTATGAAGGAATACGACATAATTATAGCAGGAGCAGGCGCGGCAGGCGTTTTCATGGCTTATGAGCTCACAAAAGAAAACACGACTGCTTCCGTGCTTATGCTTGACAGAGGAGCACCGCTGAAGCGCAGAACATGTCCTATTAAGGCAGGTAAGACAAAGTCGTGCATCAAGTGTGATCCTTGCCATATCATGAACGGATACGGCGGAGCGGGCACACTTTCAGACGGAAAATATAATATCACCACGCAGTTCGGCGGCGATCTTCATCAGTACATAGGCGAAGATAAGGCAATGGAGCTTATGGAATATGTGGACGATGTGCTTTGCTCGATGGGCGGAAGCGAAGCAAAGCTCTATTCGACAGGCAACTCGCAGCTTAAGGGGAAATGCCTTGAACATGATCTTCATCTTCTTGAGGCGAAGGTGCGCCATCTCGGAACCGACAGAAATGTCGAGATATTAGGTCGCATGTATGATTTTATCGAGCAGAAGATAGACATGCTCTTCTATACGGAAGCAAAATCGGTAACGCGCGATGCGGATGGGCGTTTTCATGTATTTACGGCGGCAGACGAATTCGTATGTAACGACCTCGTGCTTGCAACCGGAAGATCGGGTTCAAAATGGATATCTGCCGTATGCGATTCATTCGGAATAGAGCAGAAGAAAAACAGAGTCGACATAGGCGTAAGGGTAGAGCTTCCTGCGCTCGTGTTTAAGCATATAACGGATGAGGTTTATGAGAGCAAGATTGTATACAAGACGAAGCAGTATAACGACCTTGTAAGAACATTTTGCATGAATCCTTACGGCGAAGTGGTTTCAGAAAACACAAACGGTATAGTCACTGTTAACGGTCACAGCTATGCGGACGAGAAGCTGCATACCGAAAACACGAACTTTGCGCTTTTGGTATCAAACAAATTTACGGAGCCGTTCAAGGACAGCAACGAATACGGCGAATCAATAGCAAGGCTTTCTAATATGCTCGGCGGCGGCGTGCTGATGCAGCGTTTCGGAGACCTCGTGAAGGGAAGACGCAGCAGCGAACGCAGAATGGAGAAGTGCTTCACAAAGCCGACGCTTCAGGCTACGGCAGGAGATCTGTCACTCGTCATGCCGAAGAGGCAGCTCGACAGCATCATAGAAATGATATATGCCCTCGACAAGATTGCTCCGGGAACTGCAAACGAGGATACTCTTCTCTACGGCGTAGAAGTAAAATTCTACAATTCCAAGGTTTCACTTGACGAAAACCTCGAAACTACGGTTCCGGGACTTTATGCACTCGGAGACGGGTCAGGTGTAACTCACTCGCTTTCGCAGGCCTCTGCAAGCGGCGTTTACGTTGCAAGGATATTGGCAAAGAAATACGCTTAACTGAATCAAAATTTGTACAAAAGAGCCTGTGGCATTTGCCACAGGCTCTTAATTTCGGTGTGCTGCTTGTATCTCTGATTTAGTCAGGACGGTTCCTATCTCTTGCCCTTGTCATAAGGGATTCCTTCAGCCTTAGGAGCTCTTGAGCTCTTTGATGTGAAGGCGAGAACGATAAGCGTTATCATGTAAGGAAGCAGCCTGTAGAAGTTAGGGCTGATGCCTGCTTCGGCAAGTGCAAATACCCCGTCTCCGTTAATATCGATACTCGTATAGGCTGCGGCAATACACTTGAAAAGCCCGAAAAGAAGCGAAGCACATGCTACATTGAGCGGTTTCCAGTTACCGAATATCATTACCGCAAGAGCGAGGAATCCGAAGCCTGCAACATCACCGTTTGATGTGCAGTTTGCCGTAGTGAGCGAGTATACGAAGCCTCCCATGCCGGCAAGTGCGCCGGAAATGGTAACACCTGCATAACGCATTTTATATACGTTGATACCGAGCGAATCAGATGCTTGAGGATTCTCGCCGCATGAACGGAGTCTCATTCCGAATTTCGTCTTATAAAGCAGTACCGAAAGGACTATAAATATCAGTATGCATATATATGACGAAAGCCAAGCCTTGTTGAGGAATGTTTCGGCAAGGAATCCGAGCGTATCTGTTTTTGAATATCCGAGCATCGTCTTCTTTATCATGAACCAGCTTGCTGCGTCTCCTGCTGCCATCTGAAGAGTATTCTGGTTTGCGAGTATTCTGATGAGATAAAGCACAAGAGCCGGTGCAGCGAGGTTGAGAGCTGTTCCGCCGATAGTCTGATCTGCTTTTAGATTTATCGAAGCAAATGACAGGAAGAGCGAAAACAGTGCGCCTGCAACTGCAGCCATAAGCATTGCAAGGAGCATGAAGCCCTGAAGCGAAAGCCAATCTCCGCTTTGCTTTGCCGCCATGAAAAGACCTGCGCTCTGTGCACGGTTTACAAAGAAAACGCCTATGAACGCTCCGAAGATCATGATACCTTCGAGGGCGAGGTTGATGATACCGCTTCGCTCCGAGAATATACCTGCAAGAGCTACTATCATAAGGGGAACGGCATATATTAGTGTTTGTTGGATAAGAAATGACATTATTCTTAATCTCCTTCCTTGATAACTTCTTCGCTTTCAGCTTTCTCTGAAGGCGCAGCAGCGTTTGCGTTTGCAGCGATTTCTGCAGCGCGTTTTTTTCTGCCGCCGAGCCACATCTTGATGAGAAGCGAGAATGCGCTTAAGTACACGATAACTGCTATGATTACATCGGTTATGTATTCGTTGTAAGCCGTAAATGTAGTAAGCTGACCGCCGGCTATGTCAAGGGCTGACATAAACATACCGGTGAATATAACCGCAATCGGATTGTTTGTTGCAAGTAGGGCTACAGGTATACCTACAAAGCCGGTTGAAGGAAGGCTCTGATATGTTGACCAGAAGAATTCCGTGTTACCCGACAGATAGTAAAGTGATCCTGCGGCACCTGCAAGGCTTCCTGCTATTGCCATGGAAAGCACTATATTGCGTTTGT
>JAEXBK010000081.1 GCA_023394035.1 Bacillota bacterium | reverse complement strand
TGAACCTGTCCATGGGTTCTTGTGCTTTCCTGCTTTAGCAACGATTCCGAGCATTGTGTTCTTGATTGCTTCGATATCTTCTGCAGTAAGGTCAGCTGTAGGCTTCTTGCCGCAAGCGTGATCAACTACCGATGTGAATGAAGCTGAGTCGATATTGAGTGTCTGAACAGCGATCTTGACTTCGTTGTCATAAATCTCCATATCGTTATCGATTACGTCTGCAGGCTGTGGAAGTACGCCCTTAGGTGAAATGACTCTGTGAGTTCCGTATGGATTTCCCTTTTTCATAATTATTTTCCTCCTAAAAAATAAAAGTTTGCATACTAATGTAGTATTAATTATAGAACAAACGTCAAATCCTGTCTATTGATTCAATGACGCTGATTCATCAATAATTAAAAAAATAACAACCGAACCGTTTTGTGTTCGCGCAATATGCGCCGTGAACATCAAAGTGTTCGTACTATTCTAAATTCCGTATTTGTTCTTCTTTCTTACAAGCTGTGTTTGGCTCACACCTATAGCTTTTGATGCCTTTCGCGTAGAACCATACTTCTCGATCGCGTGCTTTATTATGTTCTTTTCGAGGTTTTCTATCAAAACATCCATCTTTATTTCTTCACCGTCTCCGTTTTCCGGATCTGAAATAACATTAATATCAAAGACTTCGGCATGAAGCTCTCTCATGACATCAAGCTGTGTGATTTCATCTGTCTTTGAGGAAATCATCAGCCTTTGAACGACATTCTCGAGCTCGCGTATATTCCCCGGCCATTCGCATCTGCAAAGATATTCCACGGCATCGTCATTCATGCTGCGCTTGATCGCAAACCTTTTGCCGTATGACCAAAGAAAATGCTTGATAAGCGCCGGTATATCCGCAGGTCTGTCTCTAAGCGCCGGCACGCGAATACGTACAACATTAAGCTGATAATAAAGATCTCGCCTGAAGCTTCCCGAATCTATTATGTCTTCGAGATTTTTGTTCGTAGCCGAAATTATCCTGACATTAGTCTTGACCGGTGCGTTACCTCCGACACGGAAAAATTCTCCGTCCTGTATTACACGCAAAAGCTTCGCCTGCATATCAGGCTCAAGCTCGCTTATTTCGTCAATCAAAATCGACCCGTTATCGGCAAGCTCAAAGTATCCACGTTTTACGATTTCGCTTCCCCCGTCATGCACGGTCTTTTCAAGTCCGAAAAACTCTGTTTCAAGCTGCTGCGGAGATACGGATGTACAGTTCACCTTAACAAAAGGCTGCAGCTTTCTGTTGCTGTTCTTGTGGATCAGATTTGCTATCTTTTCTTTTCCGGCTCCGGTCTCGCCCGTTATCAAAACGTTGCAGTCATATTTTGCAACCGTCATAACTTCGTCAAGCACGACCGTCATAGCATGGCTCTCGCAGACGAAATCCTCCATTATCGCCTGATTGAGCGCGGAGGTTTTGATGAATCTGCTTCTGCTTCCCGAAGAATAATACGGATCGTCGAGCGTCTTTACGGTCGTTTCTTCCGCTCTTTCTATATACGGCAGCAGATCTCTTACCATTTCAAAGTCAAATTCGTCATATGAATCGAGATACCCTTCTGCACAGCGTATCTCTATCTGCCTTGAAACGGCTTCCGTTATGTAAAGTGCTATATTGTAGTTGTTTATCAGGTTGGCGAATATTACCGTGCCGCCGCTCTTTGTCGCAAGAATGTTGATCGTTTCGGCACCTTGAATATCAGCACAGTTTACAGAAATGTCAAAGGCGGAATCACCCTTTATCTCTTCTATACATTCGAGAGGCTTAAGGATATCCACATAATGCACCTTCGTAAAGACCATTCCGAGAAGCTCTTTGATGCTTTCGCCCTTAAGCACCATATCAGTCTTGTGGTCGAGAAGACAAACTATCTCAGCATCGTCGCGGGCGACTTTTTTGATTGCAAAGCCGAATAAAATATTGGCAAGCAGATTGTTTCCGACGACAAGGAATTTCTTTTTGCCTACAGCCGTGTTGCTTATCCTGTAAAGCGTTCCAGATTCGTTGAATATAAACAGCAAAAGATTGACCGGCAGCTTTTCGGGCTTTCTGATTATAGGGATGTTACCCGATACAATGCAGTAGCCCTCTACTGTTATCTGCCCGTAAGCTCTGTCAATTGAAATGATCCTGTCTATATAAAGCGGAAACGAAGAAAGCGATGCGTTGCAGATGACTTCCTCTCCGATCTTAAATTTCTTTCCGTTTTTGAATTCCGAGCCTATCTCCGCAACCGTTCCGTAAAGAAGTCCGCCGGTATCAGTTACCGGATTGTGCAGCTTTCCGCGCCTTATTACGATATCCATTATCTTCTGTCTGATTCTGGCATCGTTATCATTTGCTTCGAGGCATATCTCCTTAAAGCTCGTGCTTTCAATATGTATCTGCTTGACATCTATTCTCATCTCACCCGGGAATACATATCTGCTGTTATCAAGCTTCCAGGCGGAGGTCGGAAGTACGTGTTTAGGTTCAAGAACTCTGTTCGTTCCGTATTTCATATTCATATTCATATTCATATTCATTTTCTGTTCACTCTCCGGTTGATGAACACATTTCGGTTCACCGATCATATATTTCCAATAATAGCCTAAACCGGTCACTTTTGCAATAGCTTGAGCTGGACATTGTCAAAAAGTTCGGCTATACTCTAATTGCTTGTTTTCAGACAAAGAGAATCAGATAAAAAGGAGAACAACCATGGAAGAAAAAATCACATCAATGATCAGAGTAAGAATGTCCGCTAAGGACGCTCATTACGGCGGAAACCTTGTTGACGGAGCTCATATGGTACATCTTTTCGGAGATGTTGCTACGGAGCTTCTCATAAAGCTTGACGGAGACGAAGGTCTTTTCTGCGCATATGACAACGTAGAATTCCTTGCGCCTACATACGCAGGCGATTACATCGAAGCTGTCGGCGAAATCACAAAGATCGGAAACACATCAAGAAAGATGTCATTTGAAGCACGCAAGGTCATCGTTTCACGTACAGACATCAACGCTTCGGCTGCAGATTTCCTCGAAGAGCCAATCGTTGTCTGCAGAGCTACGGGAACATGCGTAACTCCAAAGGCAAGCAAGAGAAAATAAATAGCTACAAACCACAAAAAGAAAGCAGGATGATCAAGCATCCCGCTTTCTTTTTTATTATTTTCGTTACTTTGTCAGCGTTTTTGTCAGTGTTTCTATCTCCTGCCTCGTAAGTCTTCTGTAGCTTCCGGGTGCAAGATGCCCGAGCCTTATGCTTCCGATAGCCGTGCGCTCAAGCTCGACAACTTCATTTCCAAGCACCTCAAACATCTTCCTTACCTGATGATATTTCCCTTCATGTATGGTGATGTCCACAACTGTATGCTTTTGAAGTTCTTTTACGATTTCTACCTCCGCAGGCGAAGTAACAAAACCGCCTATATCAACGCCTGCCTTTAGCCTTTCGAGCTTCGCCTTTGTAAGAAAGCCTGTAATCTTAGCTCTGTATGTCTTGCCGAGTTCGTGCTTCGGATGAGTTACCTTATATGCAAAGTCACCGTCGTTTGTCATGATGAGCATGCCCGACGTGTTGTAGTCGAGTCTGCCTACCGGAAATACTCTGACTCCGGTATCCTTCATCAATTCTATAACAGTCGGTCTGTCAAATTCGTCATTTACCGTAGAAACAAAGCCTACAGGCTTATTAAGCAAATAGTAGACCTTCTTTTCCTCTGCAGCGATAACGTTTCCGTTAACCTCGACTATATCGCCCTCTTTGACATCGTATCCCGGCTCCGTAAGCGTAATATTGTTTACCTTAACGTTTCCGTTTTTGATGAGCTCATCTGCTTTACGCCTCGAAGTCACTCCTGAGGCGGCGATGTATTTATTTATTCTCATCGTATTCCCTTCCTGCGATTTCGCACATTATCGCACACTCTACCCTTTTTCTGAAAAGGTCGCAGCCGAATTCATATGTTCCGAGTATATCCCCCGAAGCATGGAGTGCGTTTGCACTGCATCCGCCGCTGCAATACAGCTTTGCCCAGCAGTCACGGCACTCTTTTCTGGCATACACGTTACACATCTTGAATTTGTCTCTTATATCTTCGTTTTTGATGCCGTTCCATATGTCACCCATTTTATATTCGCCTTCGCCCACAAACTGATGACATGGATAAAGCTCTCCCTGCGGAGTTACGGCAAAATACTCCGTACCCGAACCGCAGCCCGAAATCCGCTTGTAGATGCAAGGTCCGTGGGCAAGATCTATTGTATAATGATAGAAGGTGAACGGACGTCCCTCTTTTTTTCTTTCGAGCATAAGGTCGGCAAGCTTTTCGTACTGCTCAAACAGCACCGGAATATCAGCCTCCGTCAAGGCGAATCTGCTCGAAGAATCGCAGACCACAGGCTCCATAGAAAGCTCCGTAAAGCCCAAATCGAGCATGTGCTTTATATCGTTTGTAAAATCCGGATTATAATGAGTAAAGGTTCCTCTCATGTAGTAATTCCGGTTACTGCGCGAATTGACAAGCTTCCGAAACTTGGGGACGATTATCTCATAACTGCCGCTGCCGTCTCTCGCCTTTCTTTCCCTGTCGTGTATCTCTTTTCTTCCGTCAAGACTGAGTACGACATTATGACATTCCTTATTTGCAAAGTCTATTACCTCGTCCGTTATACCCATTCCGTTTGTAGTAAGGGTAAAACGGAAATTTTTGCCCGCCGCCTGCTCAATGGATCTTGCGTAATTTACCGTTTCCTTTACTACGTCAAAATTCAGAAGCGGCTCGCCTCCGAAGAAGTCAACCTCAAGATTTTGTCTGCTTCCGGAATTTTCAACAAGGAAATCTATAGCACGTTTTGCGGTCTCTATGTTCATAAGGGCGCTTTTGCCGTGGAACTTCCCCTGACCGGCAAAGCAGTATGAGCACGTAAGGTCACAGGTGTGTGCCACATGCAGGCAAAGTGCTTTTATGTCGGTATGGCGCGCCTTCATTACGGCAGCGTCAGGTTCGTATATATCCTCGGAAAAGAGCTTGCCCTGCTCCTTCAGGTTCAGAATATCATCATAAACCTCCGATATTTCCTCTTCGGTTATATTTTCCTTCTCGCCATAAACGGACATTATGTATTCTGCTATTTCTCTGCGGTTTTTCTCACAAAAAAGACGGATGATGTCGTAAGCCACATCATCCACCAAATGTACAGAACCGCTATAAACATCGATCACTATGTTGTGACCTCTAAGTTTATATTGATGTATCATATTAGTTCTTCTTCTCGCAAGGCTGATTTGCAACGCCGCATGAAGTCTTGCAAGCCGACTGGCACGAAGTCTGGCATTCGCCGCATCCGCCGTCCTTGAGGCTTTCCTTCAGGTTTCTTGTTTCTATAGTCT
>JAEXBK010000153.1 GCA_023394035.1 Bacillota bacterium | reverse complement strand
AAGCAAAGAATCTCCGCGTTCAGCTTTTTGATCGCGGTAAATGCGTATATGAGTGCCCTGATATAGACACGATCAAGCAGTATTGCAAGGATCAGATTGATACGCTTTGGGATGAAACGCTGCGTTTCGAGAACCCTCAGACGTACTATGTTGACCTCTCGCAGAAGCTCTATGATATGAAGAGGGAACTGATAGAGGAACATCAGACACTGTAGGACAACAAAGAAATATACGAAAGAAACGAAAGAGCGGCAGATTTGCCGCTCTTGTCTGTTATATATTGATTTTGTTGCCCGATAAGAAGGGCGGGGTGCGGAAGCCTATCTTTTGCCGGATGCGTTCAGGACATTTTTGATCTTATGCTGAACCATGCGCGCTATTGCGTCACGTCCCGGCCCGAGATATTTTCTCGGGTCAAATTCGGCAGGATTCTCAATGAGAACTCGCCTTATTTCGGCTGTCATAGCAAGACGTAGGTCTGTGTCTATGTTGACTTTGCATATACCCCATTTGAGTGACTGACGAATCATGTCTTCAGGCACACCCTGCGCTCCCGGAATCTGCCCGCCGTATGCGTTGCAGCGATCAACAAATTCCTTTAGGACGCTTGACGCTCCGTGAAGCACAAGCGGAGTTTCAGGAATGAGTCCATGGATTTTTTTCAGTCTTTCGTAATCGAGGTAAGGTTCGCCTTTGAATTTATAAGCACCGTGGCTTGTTCCGATTGCAATGGCAAGGGAATCAACGCCTGTACGAGCTACGAACTCAGCGGCCTCATCAGGATCGGTGAAAGTAGCTGAACGGGCATCTACATTGATATTGTCCTCAACACCTGCGAGCTTACCAAGCTCGGCTTCTACGGTCACTCCGTGAGCATGAGCGTATTCTACGACTACTTTTGTGATGGCGATATTCTCTTCAAACGGATGTTTTGAGCCGTCGATCATTACCGAGGTGAAGCCGTCATCTATGCATTTTTTACAGATGTCAAAATCTTCGCCGTGATCGAGATGAAGCGCGATATCAAGACCGGTATCTTCGATTGCAGCTTCTACGAGCTTCAGGAGATATGTCGGTTTTGCATATTTACGTGCACCCGCAGAAACCTGAAGAATGAGCGGAGCCTGCTCGGTATTTGCAGCATCGACTATTCCCTGGATGATTTCCATGTTGTTCACATTAAAAGCACCTACGGCATAATCATCTTTAAGCGCTTTGGCGAACATCTCTTTTGTTGATATTAATGCCATTTTTTCCTCCTCGAAATATTACCGCACTTTATCAGTGCGGCGTTACGATTACATTGAAGTTACCTTTGTAACTATATCTGTTTGTGTTGATCCTGCCTCAAAAGTGTATGTTGTAGCAAGAATTGATGTGGGCTCTACACCTGCAGCCTCGCAGACTGCGGAATAATCCTCGTATGAAATGAAAAGCCCTGCCTGCACGAGTGAGTCTGCGGCACCAACCGCACTGCCTTCAGCCACCTCGACGGTGATATTGACCTTGAGCTTGCCGTTGTTCCAAATGGTGCTGTCGCTAGGACCTGAGCCCGGTGGAGCGGAATGGTCGTAAGATGCAGGACGATCAACATTTTCTCCCTGATTATCTTGCCCCACTGAATCTGCTGCATTAGGATTCGGCTTATCTGTGGCGGTGCTGCCGGAAGTGTTATTGTTTCCGCTGCTCGAAGCCGTTACGGTAGGAGCTATAGCCTTAGGATAGTCCATTATGACACCTAAACGCCAACATATAAGTAAGCCTGCTACTGTGAGAATGAACAGGATTATCAGAATGTCGTTCCAGTTGTATATGAAATCTTTGAGTTTTTTCAAAATGCGCCTCCGATGTTCATTAAGATATATATAATTTATCATATAATGCAAAAAAATTCAATCGCACTAAAGTGAAGATAAGATGATATAAATAAAAAAGATATTTTGCATATAGCGATTCGTTGTTGTATAATTGATATGTGATAAACATTGAAATAAGAACAAATGAAGAAGGCCAGCGGCTCGACCGTTTTTTGCGGAAATTTCTTGCGAATGCTCCGTTATCTTTTATTTACAGGATTATTCGAAAGGATATAAAAGTAAACGGAAAGCGCAGTGCGGAGGATACGATACTAAATGTGGGAGATACGGTAACTCTCTATCTTTCAGATGACGAAATCAAAAGGTATTCAGATAAGCCTGCCCACAAAAGAGCAAAGAAACAGTTCGGCATCGTATACGAGGACGAGCAGATTTTGATCGTAGAGAAACCTTTCGGCCTGCTTACGCATGGAGACAGCACGGAGAAAAAGAACCACCTCGCCAATCAGGTGGTGGATTACCTTATGGAAACAAAGGCATACGATCCGAGAACGGAAAAGACGTTTGCACCGGCTCCGGTAAACAGGCTCGACAGAAATACCACGGGGCTTGTACTTTTCGGCAAAACTGCCGCCGCACTAAGAGAACTGAGTGCTTTGATGCGCAGCAGGAATGCGGTCGAAAAATATTATATGACGATAGTCAAAGGCTCGCTTAAGACGGAGCTTCACCTTACGGGAAGCATTTCAAAGGACAGCAAAACCAATACCGTAACAGTGCACAGGGATGCGGCTTCCTCAAACGACGCAAAATATATAGAAACAATAGCATATCCGGTAAAAACCGGAAGGAATTTCACACTTTTGCTTGTAAGGATCATAACGGGCAGGACACATCAGATAAGAGCACATCTTGCATCATCGGGATATCCTGTTATAGGTGATACCAAATATGGTAATCCTGATGTAAACAAGATGGTAAGAAACAGGTTTAATCTGAGTACACAGCTTTTGCATGCGTGTGAGCTGAGATTTGCCGATACGGGACCTGCTCTTTCATACCTAAAGGGGAAACGGTATACGTCGGAGCTGCCGGATCAATTCAGGCAAATAGCAAATGCTTTAACAGGGGATAAAAATGAATCAGTCGCCAAAAGACACACAACAGAATATTCCGGAAGAGAAAGGGAACGAAAATATTCCTCAGCAGGAAACTCTTCTAAAAAGACCGTTAGGTCCGCGCATGGCGAAAAGAAACGCACAACAAAAGCTTTTAGCGGCACAAGGCGTGAAAAGTAGATTTATGTTCGGCAAGAAAGCGTTGCCTGTCGTTTCTGATGAGAAAAACACTGACATAGAACAGAAGAAGGATGAGGGGAATGAGCAGCTTTCGCTTCTTGACTGGGGCAAAAGCATCGCTTCGGCTCTCGTGATAGCTTTGGTGATAATGCAGTTTTTCACACCTACGGTAGTCCAGCAGCACTCGATGGAGCCTAACTTCAATACGAACGATTACGTATTTGTCAGTAAACAGGCATTTAAGCTTCTTGGCGGAAAACCGAAGCTGGGAGATGTAATAGTATTCAGATCGCAGCTTAAGACCGAGGACGGTAAGCGGAAGCTTTTGATAAAGCGTGTCATAGGTGTGCCGGGAGATATCATTACGATAGAAAACGGCAAGGTCTATTTGAACTACAAGGAGCTTGATGACAGCTACACGAAGAACCAGTATACAAACGGCGATATCAAGGATTTTGTCGTTCCCGAGAAGTCACTTTTCTGCATGGGAGATAATCGTCTTGTAAGCCAGGACAGCCGTTCCGAAGAGCTTGGCGTTGTGTCGTATGACAGCGTAATAGGTAAGGTCGTTTTCAGACTCTTTCCACTCAAAGACATCGGATTGATAGACAATCCGTACAATTAGTTTTGGCGGGATAGGAATTTTAAGATGGCAAAGAAGCAGACAAAACTCGTGGCGAACAACAAAAAAGCTCGCCACGACTATTTTATAGAAGAAGAATACGAGGCAGGCATCGTTCTTACGGGCACTGAAATCAAATCCGTGCGCGCAGGAAAGGTTAGCATAAAGGAAAGCTATGCGAAGATCGAAGGCGGCGAGATGATCATCTACGGTATGAACATCAGCCCTTACGAGCAGGGGAACAGGTATAACGTCGATCCCCTAAGACCGCGCAAGCTTTTGCTGCACAAGCGTGAAATACGAAAGCTAATAGGGCAGACGAAGCTCGACGGGCTTACACTCGTTCCGCTCAGCATGTATATCAACGAAGACGGTCGCGCAAAGATGGCGATTGCCCTTGCACGCGGCAAAAAGCTTTATGACAAGCGCGATACGATTGCAAAGAAGGATGCTGCCCGAAAGATCGACCGCATGATGAAATCGAGAGGCTGACATTAAATTTTTCAGCATGCTAAAATAATGCACAAAAGCGTTAAAGTCTTTGATGCGGTTTTGCATATATTGATTTTATGATAGCATTTTGTGGTATAATAATTATATAGCTTGAGAATCCGAATAGGATTTTCTATATATGGGGATGTAATGGTTTCGACGGGGGTATAGAAGCCGGATAAGCGAGCTGTGGTGCCGGATCCACACAAAAAGTCGGCCGTTAAATACAAACGCTAAAAATAACAACAATTTCGCATTTGCTGCTTAGTTAGCAGCCCGCGTGTCTCCTCCGGTTCACCTGCAGGCCGGAATCGAGGCATCGACTATGCAGGAAACCACGCGTGATCTCCCGGTAGCGCGCGGACTTATGGGATAACTGCGGCAGTCGCCTGCTGATGGACAGCTGCCGGGGCGAAAAGACAAACATTAGCTGCGCTCGGAGAAAATCGGGTGAAAATGCTTTCGGACGTGGGTTCGACACCCACCATCTCCACCATTATTCAGGCTCAGTGGGATAAACCTCTGAGCTCTTTAATTGCCCTGATCCGGTGACTGACAAGCGATAGCAAAGTCAGAGCCGAGATAGGTCAGACGCAAGGGTTGCCCGAATCTTTGATTCGGCTGCAACTGACTGCGCATTGCAACGGAAAGCGGAGTTTCTAAGGCATAGATT
>JAEXBK010000151.1 GCA_023394035.1 Bacillota bacterium | reverse complement strand
CAGCAAAGAATCTTTGCTGCCATCAAACTTCTTATTCCATCGCATAAGCGATGATTTAGAAATATGGTAACGCCGGCAAACGAAGGCAACTGAGTAACCTGACCTATACAATTTGCAGGCATAAAATTTCGTAGTAAGTTCATGTGGCAGATATCGCTGTGTATATGATATATTATTCATGGCGATTGAAGTCCTCTCACTTAGAAGTTTTTGTAGTTATTAACATTCTAATGGACTCAATCGCTTTTTTCTATGGTGAAGGTGTCACATCTATTGTAAAGTTACAAGCTCCGAAATCATTTAAGCTCAGATAGTATTTGCGGATTTTTGTAAATGTGGTATATTATAATGGTGGGAAGAAAGGAGTGCGTCAATGAACATTCTTGTCTGTGATGACGACAGAGCGATAGCTGAAGCCATAGAGATATATCTGCGTAACGAAGGCTATAATGTCCTTAAGGCGTACGACGGAGTAGAAGCTCTCGATATCGTGAGGAAGCATCAGGTTCACCTGATTTTGATGGATATAATGATGCCGAAAATGGACGGCGTTCAGGCTACGATGCAGATTCGCAAGAACAATAACATTCCTATCATCATGCTTTCTGCAAAAAGTGAAGAATATGATAAGGTGACGGGGCTTAATGTAGGTGCAGACGATTATATAACAAAACCGTTCAATCCGCTCGAACTCGTTGCGAGGGTCAAGTCGCAGCTCAGAAGGTTTACGAGTCTCGGCAGTCTTGAAAAGGAATCCGGCGGCACGATTTACAAGAGCGGCGGACTGTTTATAGACGATACGGAGAAGACCGTAAGCGTTGACGGGGAATATGTGACTGTTACACCTACGGAATTCGGGATACTTAAGCTTTTGACGCAGAACGCGGGAAAGGTTTTCTCGATAGAACAGATCTACGAGAACGTCTGGAACGAGCCGGCATATAATCCGGAGAATACGGTTGCGGTTCATATAAGGCGCATCCGCGAAAAGATAGAGATAAATCCCAAAAATCCTAAATACCTTAAGGTTGTTTGGGGAATAGGCTATAAGGTAGAAAAACTTTAGGCGATGTTAGGAGCCTCGGAAGACGGTTTTGTCGGATGTGACTCCTTTTTATTTCCCTGCGGTTTACATAGTATGGGGAAGACTGTATAATTATTGCAAGGCATAACACCGCAAATTGCGTATAGATATGGAGATAAGAATGAAACAATATTTTGTAAAAGACCTCAAGAGTAATATGGAGTTCATAGATTTTTTTATAGTTAAATCTATAGCACTCAGAGTAGGATCAAATAAAAAACAATACCTTGACATGCACCTTGCAGATTCGACAGGCGAGGTAAGTGCCAAGAAGTGGGATGTTGTAGAGGGTGAGGAGCCCGCACTTTCCGCAATAAAGGAAGGCGATATCATCAAAGTCAAGGCTCAGGTTACGGAGTGGCAGGGTAATACACAGCTCAGAGTCCTTAAGATCAGGAAAACCTCGGAGGCTGATGCTTTTGATATGGCGGATTTCATCAAAGCTGCCCCTGAGCTTCCGGAAGAAATGTATGCTTACATCCTCGGCTCTGCAAACGAGATAGAAGATAAGGATTTTCGCGCCGTTGCCGTTAAACTTCTTGAGGATAACAGGGATAGGCTGAGATATTATCCGGCGGCAGCGAAGAACCATCATGCGGAATTCGGCGGTCTGCTTTGGCATATGAAGAGGATGCTCATGACGGGTAAGGCTGTATGCGATATATACAAATTCCTGAACCGCGACCTAATAATAACGGGCGTGATAATTCACGATATGGAAAAGCTCAATGAGATAGAAGCCTCAGAAAACGGTATTGCTTCGGGGTATTCCAAGAGAGGTCAGCTGCTCGGACACATAATTCAGGGAATAACGGCGATTGACGGTCTCGCAAGAGAGCTCGGACTGCCGGAGGAGAAGGCTTTGATAATGGAGCATATGATACTTTCGCACCACTATGAGCCGGAGTTCGGAAGCCCTAAGAAGCCTATGTTTCCGGAGGCGGAGATGCTTCATTATCTCGACATGATAGATGCGAGAATGTATGACATGGAAGAGGCTGTATCGTCGATAGAACCGGGTTCGTTCTCGGAAAGGGTGAGAACTCTCGATAATCGCAAGGTATACAAGCCCGATTTCGAAGACTAAAAGCGGATTTTGTTCTGATGGAAGAAAAGACGGGAACTATAACGGAAATTATATACAGAAATGACGAAAACGGGTATACCGTTGCCGTGATGGAAACGGAGACGGAATATTTTACCGTTGTAGGTGTGCTGCCGAGATGCGTCAAGGGCTCAATGTTCAGGTTAAACGGGAGATTTAAGGAGCATCGTGTTTACGGTGAGCAATTTGCCTTTGAGGAATTTGAAGAGCTTCTTCCGTCCGGCAGGGACGCCATTTTCGGTTTTTTGTCTTCCGGCATAATCAAAGGCGTCGGTCCTTCTACGGCGGCTGCACTTGTAAATTGCTTCGGCGATGATACCTTGAAGGTGATCGAAACCGAACCTGAACGACTTGAAGAAGTAAAGGGAATAGGCGCCAAGACGGCTGCGGTGATTGCGGAATCGTTTGCTCTTCACAGGCAGTTTGCGGATGTTTCTCTTTCGTTCCAAAGATACGGAATCTCTACACAGCATGCGCTCAAGCTTTTCAAGGCTTACGGTGCAGGTGCTGTCGCTTTGATAGAGGAAAATCCATACAGACTCATCGACGAAGTGGCTGGCTTCGGATTCCGAAAGGCAGATGCCATAGCCGACAGAATGGGTGTATCAAAGGACAGCGCATTCAGAATCAAAAGCGGCATCAAATATGCACTTTCATTTTTTTCGGGCGAGGGAAACACATATCTACCTCGCGAGGAGCTTGATGAGCGTGTTGCGGAGCTGCTTGAACTGACATCGGAGGAAATCGAAGAAGGAATAAGAGAGCTTGCCTTTGAAGGCAGTATCAAGCTCGATACGATAGAAGGAAGAGAGGTCGTATATCTTTTTGCATTTTATGTGGCGGAACGACATACAGCCGAAAATATCAGGAGAATATTTGAAGCTCCGATAAAATCACTTACGACAGACGCTGCAAATGTCATAAGCGATGCGGAGGCGGATTCGGGAATAATGCTGTCGGAACAGCAAAAACGCGCCGTTTACAGCTCGATTGCAGATAATGTATCCATAATTACCGGTGGGCCGGGAACCGGAAAGACCACGATAATAAATGCGATCATAAGAATTTTCGAGCGCGGCAGCTTTACTGTTGCACTTGCGGCACCTACAGGAAGGGCGGCAAAGCGCATAACCGAAACGAGCGGACATTACGCTTCGACGATACACAGGCTTCTCGAATATTACTATGCCGAAGATACGGACGATATGCGATTCGGAAAAAACGGTGAGGATCAACTGAATTATGACGTTATAATCGTAGATGAAGCCTCGATGATAGACATTCTTTTGATGAAGGGATTGACTGAGGCTATAAGGACGGGAACGAGGCTTATACTTATAGGGGACTGCGATCAGCTTCCTTCCGTGGGTGCAGGCAATGTGCTTATGGATATGATAGAGAGCGAAATGATTCCTACAACTCGCCTGACTGAGATATTCAGACAAGCGGAGGAGAGCCTCATCGTTGTTAACGCACACAGAATAAATAACGGAGAATATCCCTTCGTAAACGAAAAGGATAAGGATTTTTTCTTTATGGAAAGGCGGAGCGAAGACGAGGTTGGGGCGCTTATAACGGAGCTTGTGAAAGGACGCCTCAAATCGTTCTACAAGGATATAGACATCCTTAGGGACATCCAGATAATTACGCCTGTGCGCAAAGGCTCGCTTGGGACGATCGCTTTGAATCAGCAACTGCAGGAGGCTCTTAATCCGCCTGAACAGGGCAAAGAAGAGCGCAGAAACGGAGAGCGTATCTTCAGAGAAGGCGACAAGGTCATGCAGATAAAGAATAATTACATGCTGGCATGGAAGAAGCGTTATGATCTTTCTGAAGGGCAGGGAGTCTTTAACGGTGATGTCGGCTTTATAACTGATATAGATAAGGAGGCAGGAGCTCTAACTGTCGTATTTGACGATGAACGCTTTGTGACATACGATTTCTCGCAGCTTGATGAGCTTGAGCTTGCTTATGCACTTACGGTGCATAAGAGCCAGGGCAGCGAGTTCGGAATCGTAATAATGCCTATGATGAGATTTCCTTCCGTGCTTTCAACGAGAAATCTCCTTTATACGGGCATCACGCGCGGGAAAAAGCTCGTCGTGCTTTGCGGAAGGCAGCAGATGATGCATTCGATGATAGACAACAACAGCATAAGGCTGAGATATTCGGGACTGAAATCCAGAATTGCGGATGTGATGATGTATGGGAAATAAAGGTATAATAGGCAGGTACAAATTCAAACGGGTGGCAGCACGACTCCTTGGGCTTGTTTTCCCCGAGAATCTGTATTGTATATGCTGCGGAAATATAATTGACGACTCTATGAAATATGGACTTTGCGGACATTGCATGGAGCATATAAGATGGAATAACGACGCCCCTAAGAAAAAAACGGGCGTCTTTCTTATAAGGTGTGCGGAGTACGGTATATACGAGAGAAGCATAATATTTTCTCTTAAATATAACGGGAAACGATTTCTTGCAAGAAAAATTGCCGAGATAATGCGTGACAGACTTGCAGCATCAGGGCTACATGCCGATTTGCTTATTCCCGTGCCGATGTACAAGGAAAAAGAACGCAGAAGAGGCTTCAACCATGCGGAGCTCATATCGAAATATCTATCAGAGCTGACAGGCATAACGCATATGCCGACCGCCATAAAAAGAGTAAGAAATACCGTACCTATGAGGAGTCTCGGCCCTGCTGAGAGGGCAAGGAATATCGCAGGGAGTATAGAGATGAATGCGGCGTATAGCGGCTTTGCTGAAGGAAAGACGGTTTTGATAGTAGACGATTTTTATACTACGGGAAGCACGGCTGCGGAGTGTGCTTCTGCGCTTTCGGCTGCGGGAGCAGATAAAATATTTTTTATTGCATTTGCAGCAAGATAAAACGCGTGCAAAGGTAAGGGTTTTGATATAGAATATAGGTGTTCCGCTGTTTCTGTGTCTGTGGTTGAAAATCCAAGCCAGCTATGGGCAAAAGGATCCACGTAAACCGAAGCGTGAGGCTTTGGCGAGCATGGCATAGTTTAGATGTAAGTCCTCGGGAAGATCCCGGTCAAGGCAAGTGTGGGGGCAAAGACCAGGTCAGGCAGAAATCGCGGAATATTTTATTTTTTTGTAAAAAAGTGTCCCTATTTTCTGAATACTATGATATAATTGGGAAAAGCAGATGTTGCGGCAAGGCAGTCGCGAATCAGGCTGCCTGCGCAATAAGGTAAGGAGGCAGTGTATGAAAATCACTATAACCGGAAAGAATTTCAACACCTATAAGCAACTTGAGGACACAATCGAAAAAAAGCTTGAGAAATTAGGCAAGTACTTCTCCGATGACATCAATGCGAATGTTATGCTTTCGCAGGAACGCGGAAAGCAGAAGATCGAGGTCAACATTAACGCGAAAGGAGCCAGATTCAGAACAGAGCAGGTAACAAACGATATATACGAGGGTATAGATAAAGCGATAGACAAGCTTTCGAGCCAGATGTCAAGGCTCAAGGGCAAGCTTCAGAAACGCTACAACGACAATAAGTCTGTAAGGTTTGAGGCGATACCGACTCCTGACGAGCACATCCCTGAGGTTGGCAAACTCGTCAAGACAAAATCTCTTGATCTTGTACCTATGAGTGTAGAGGAAGCTGTCCTCGAAATGGAAATGATAGATCACGACTTCTATGTCTTCATCAATAATGATACAGATCTTGTAAACATTGTTTACAAGAGAAATGACGGCGATTACGGCGTGCTCGAGACGAGCTACTGATTTGTAAACCCATGTGCCGGGGCTGCCACTCATGCAAAGCGATTTGCACGGGCGGCAGCCCCCTTTTTGGTTAAAAGTATTGAATTTTTGTCGTTTTTTTGATAAAATTTAAGCATCTATAGGGATTAAGGAGAGCTGCAATGAAGGACTTTTTTGCGAATATAACTGCTAACATCGGAATAACCGATATAATAGATATAATTGTAGTTACCTTCATCATATATAAGGTACTTGGATTTATAAGGGAAACGAGAGCGCAGCAGCTTGTCAAGGGAATATTTGTACTCGTTGCTGCTTTTGCTATTTCGGATCTGCTCGATCTTTATACACTCAACTGGATGCTTAAAGGTATGATGACACTCGGAGTCATAGCCTTGATAATACTTTTCCAGCCGGAGCTCAGAAGAGGAATAGAGTATCTCGGTCGCAATAAGCTGATGTCAAACAGATTCAATCAGCTTGACAAGCAAAAGGCAAAGAAGCTGATTGACGAATTTGTTAAGGCTACGAGTGCCTTTTCCGAATCGAGGACAGGCGCACTTATCGTTATCGAACGCGAGGTCTCGCTTGGAGATATAGCGGAAAGCGGAACTATACTTGATGCCGCTTTGTCGGCGGAGCTTCTCGGAAATATTTTTTACAAAGGTGCACCGCTTCATGACGGCGCGGTAATCGTAAGAGGGGACAGGGTATACGCTGCGGGATGCGTACTGCCCCTTTCGGTAAGCCTTGATCTCAATAAGGAGCTCGGAACACGCCACAGAGCGGGAATCGGTATAACCGAAAACTCGGATGCGGTTACGCTTATCGTAAGCGAAGAAAACGGAGTCATCTCAGTTGCACGCGGCGGAAAGCTCAACAGATTTCTTGACGAGAAGGGCGTCGAAAAGCTTCTTCTTAATCTGTATATAACGCCTGAGGCGGAAGAACAAAATATCATGAGTAAGATAAAGCAGTTTATTGGAGGTGACAAGCGTGCTAAATAACAAACGTGTGACTTTTGTCATCTCACTTATAATCGCCATAGTCCTTTGGGCATATGTCGTCGGAAATGTAAATCCGACATCTACGATTCAGCTTAAGGACATACCTATAGCATACACGCATCAGGACGTTCTCGCAGAAAGGGGGCTTGCCATGAGCGGCGTGTCTGCCGAGAAGGTTGACCTTGAGGTAACCGGATCGAGAGCTGATCTTAAGAACCTCAATATCGAAGACGTATACGCAATAATAGACGTTGCGACGGCTGTGAAGGGCGAAAATGAGATAAGCCTGACGACGAGGCAGCCTTCCGGGATAACGGTTACAAAGAAGAGCGTGAGCAAGGTGAACGTAACTGTCGAGAATATGGCAACAAAGAATGTCAATATCGACATAGCATACACGGGCACATTCAAAGAAAACGAATCCGGGAGCGTAGTTGCTATGAGTACCGATACCATAGATGTGAGCGGAGCGGAGTCGCTTGTCAATATCGTAGAAAAGGTCGTCGGAAACATAGATGCTTCTCGCGTGCAGACAAAGCCGACAGAGACGAGCTGCGAGCTTGTGCCTGTAAATAAAGACGGAAAGCCGGTTGCAGGCGTTTCACTTTCACAGCAATCAATAAATGTAACGTCGGTAATAAGCATCACGAAATCCGTCAAACTGACAGTGCCCGTAACAGATAAGTCATCCGACAATTACATGCGGGAGATAACATTACCGGATCAGATAATGATAGTCGGAATTGAGGAGGACATAAAGGACATTGCGTTAATCAAGGCCGATGAGATAGATATAAGCAATATCGGTGAAAGCACGGAAATACCGCTTGCGTTTTCGGAGCTTCCAAAGGGCGTAGGGATTTCATCAAAGAGCGATGCGCCGAAGCTTAAGCTCACTGTGTCTGAGCTCAAGGACAGAGAATTTTCGTTTTCCGCAGAAGAAATAGCTCTTCAGGGAAAGAACTCATCGCTCACATATAAAGTGGCATCAGACAGCAAAATTACGGTTAAAGTGCGCGGCAAGTCTCATATAATAGATGCGCTTACGAAGCCTGACATCAAGCTAAGTGCAGATGTGTCGCAGCTTAAGCCTGGAACAACAAAGACGCCGATAATTGCAACGGCATCAGCAGAAGTTAAGATAATAGCGATTACTGCAGATCCTGCATCGGTTGATATATCAGTAGCGACAAAATAATAATCGGAAAGAGAGTTTTTAATGGGAAGATTATTTGGAACAGACGGCGTCAGAGGCGTTGCAAATTCGGAGCTTACGCCTGAACTTGCGTTTAACCTCGGCAAAGCCGGAACATACGTACTCAGCAAAGAAAACGAACGCCCTGTAATCATTATAGGCAAAGATACGAGAGTATCGGGAGATATGCTCGAAAACGCTCTTACCGCAGGCATACTTGCGGTAGGAGGAAACGTGATTAAGGTAGGCGTTCTTCCTACTCCTGCTGTAGCATATCTTACAAGATATTATCAGGCGGATGCCGGAGTTGTTATATCGGCATCGCATAATCCTTTCGAATATAACGGAATCAAATTCTTCAGCGGCGACGGCTACAAGCTTGACGACTCCATAGAAGAAAAAATAGAGGATATTATCGTAAGGGGCATAGATACCAACAAACACATCACGGGAGAAATGATAGGAAAGTGCCTTGAGGCGGATGATGATGCCCTTAAGCTTTACTGTGATTTTCTAATATCGACTATGGATATCAGACTTGACGGCATGAAGCTTGTGCTCGACTGTGCGAACGGTGCGTCATACTTATCGGCACCGCAGGTGTACAGTGCGCTCGGAGCGGATATTACCGTTATCGGGAATGACCCCGACGGTATCAATATAAACCGTGAAATCGGCTCTACACATCCCGAAAAGCTTTGTGCAAAGGTATTAGAGACGGGAGCTGATCTCGGACTTGCTTTTGACGGAGATGCTGACAGGCTCATAGTAGTTGACGAAAAGGGACAAGTGCTTGATGGCGATAAGGCGATCTGCATATGTGCCAAAATGCTTAAGGATGCCGGTGAGCTCAAGG
>JAEXBK010000113.1 GCA_023394035.1 Bacillota bacterium | reverse complement strand
TCGAGCTCATACAAAGGCATGGGTGAGCCGGCAAAATACGAAAGCGTATTATCGCGTCTAAAAGCCAAGGACGGAGTGTACGGTGTCTGGGGAAATCACGATGTTGAAGAACCCCTTATAGGCGGATTTTCAACGATTCCTACATCGGAATCACGCAGAAGCTCCGAAATGGAAGGCTTTGCGAGGAATTCGGGTATAACCATGCTGAATGACGAGCTTGTCAACACAGCCGGTAACGGCATGATTCTGGCAGGTCGAAAATCATCTATGACTACGGGAGACGAAATGATTAAGCGGATGAGCGTGGGAGAACTGATAGGAACATCGGGCAAGCAGCCTTTGATCGTCCTTGAGCATGAGCCGAACGAGCTCAAAGCACTCTCGGAAGCGGGAGCTGATCTTGTGTTAAGCGGGCACACGCATAACGGGCAGATCTTTCCCGGAAATCTTGTTGCGGCATTGTTCAACGACAATGTGTACGGCGAGAAAACATATGGAAATATGGTTAGTATAGTAACATCCGGGGTGGGCTATTACGGACCGCCGATAAGGCTCGGAACCGCCTCGGAAGTCGTTTTTATTAATATAAACAACAATAAATAAACATACAATTTGTGTTATAAAACAAAAAAATGGAGTCTGATTGTACTTGAAATCACGAAAAAATAAAGTATACAGACGAATTGACTGAATTTGCTTGCTAATGCTTCATAAAGCGTGATAAAATGAGGAACATCCTGATGTTATTAATATAGGAAGGACTTTTTGAAAGGAGATTGCTTACAATGCAACAGAACAGAAGCAAACTAATGACGGGGTTTCTTGTGCCATCTATCATCGGTATTATTCTTTTTATGATTCCGGTCAAATATGGTGACGCATGGACTATCATCGTCAAAATCATCGCAGACAAAATCGGAGGACTTGTAGGTCCTGTACTTCCGCTTCTCTGCGTAATCATCATAACTATTTCAGCACTGCTTGCACTCATCGGACTTGCTAAGCCAAAGTTCATGACTGATAACAAGATTCTTGCTGACAACTTTGTGATTTCACCTGTTTGGACGATCATCAGACTTATCGGCTGTTTCTTCGTTTGGATAGCTTATCTTGCTATCGGTGCTGATACGGACAGCCTCTTAGGCTACATCAGCTCAGGCGACAACGGCGGATTTGTTCTTGGCGACCTGCTCACAACACTCGTAATTATTTTCGTCATAGCGGCATTCCTGCTTCCGCTTCTTCTTGACTTCGGTCTTCTTGAGTATGTAGGTGCAAGACTTACAAGATTCATGCGCCCTATCTTCAGAATTCCTGGAAGAGCTGCGGTTGACTGCATCACGTCGTGGATAGGAGACGGGACTCTCGGAGTAATGCTTACACTTAACCAGTATGAACAGGGTTACTACTCAATGCGAGAAGCAGCAGTCGTAGCAACTACATTCTCGGCAGTTTCAATCACATTCTGCCTCGTAGTGCTTGAAGAGGTAGGTCTCGGTTCGGCATTCGTTCCTTACTATCTTACAGTATGCCTTATCGGTGTGGTCTGCGCTATCATAGTTCCTCGTATACCGCCTCTTTCACTTAAGAAGGATACATACCTCGTAGAAGGAAATGCAATGCCTGATACAGTTCCTGCAGAATACAGAAACTCACACGAATACGGTCTTGACCTTGCGCTCAAGAGAGTTGCGGCGCACAAGGGTGTAGGCGAATTCTTTGAAAACGGACTTAAGAACGCGGTTGGAATGTGGTTCGGCGTAATGCCTTCGGTAATGGCAATCGGGACTATTGCGCTTATACTTGCGAACAATACACCTATTTTCGATTACCTCGGAATGCCTTTCCGTCCGCTGCTTCAGCTCCTTCAGGTTCCTGAGGCTGCAGCTGCATCGAAGACGATTATCGTCGGATTTACCGATATGTTCGCACCTGCTATCATCGCTGCAGGAACAATTCAGAATCCTGCAACTCTGTTTATAATCGCTGTATTCTCAGTAACACAGCTGATCTATCTTTCAGAGGTGGGCGGACTTATCCTTGCATCAAAGCTTCCTGTAAACATTCTCGAGCTGTTCATCATCTTCATCGAAAGAACTATCATCAGCTTGGTAATCGCTTGCCCGATAGCTTACATGCTTTTCTAATTATCCTAAATTATACTGACGGATATGAGGCTGCGCCGTTTTGGCACAGCCTCTTTTTAGAAGTCAGACGGGAGGATTTGATATGAAAAAAAGAGAAATGAAGCCGGGGACGCTTCTGGCACCGCTTCCGGCAGTCCTTGTGACAAGCTCGGACGGAACGGAAGACAATGTACTTACGATAGCATGGACCGGAATTATAAATTCAGAGCCGCCTATGACATATGTATCGGTCACTAAGAAGCGTTATTCGCATCACATAATAGAAAAGTCCGGTGAGTTCGTTATAAACCTCGTTAACGAAGATCTGGCGAGGGCTGCCGATTTCTGCGGTGTAAGATCCGGCAGAAACATGGATAAATTCGCGGAATGCAGTCTCACTAAGGCAAAGGCATCTACCGTTGGGGCTCCGCTTATAGCGGAATCTCCCGTAAACATCGAATGTAAGGTCAAAGAAATACACGAATATGGCTCGCATGACATGTTTGTTGCGGAGATTACGACCGTAAATGCCGCGGAAGAGCTCTTTGATGAGGCCGGGAGACTGTGCCTTGACAAGGCAGGGCTGATATGCTTCAGCCACGGAGAATATTTTGCGCTTAAGAGCAAGTCTCTCGGCAGATTCGGTCACTCGGTAATGAAACCGAAAACACGCAAACGAATAAACAAAGAAAACAACGAAAAGAAGCGCATGGCAAAGTCATCAAAAAAACTCGGGAAATGATCCCGAGCTTTTTTCATATGTGACGGCACAGCATGCAGGTACGGCATACGTTGCTTAGAAGCACTTTTCGAGGATTTCTCCGTCCGCTTCTTCCTTCGTAAGAAGTCCCGTTATGACGAAGGCAAGTCCGCTTGCGATTATTCCTATGACTATAGCATGAACACCGAAAGGTGCAAGCTTGACCTTGCTGAAGAAGATGAAGGTTACAAGTCCTACGATTGTTGAAGCTATGCAGCATTTGCCGTTTGCCTTCTTCCAATAGAGACCGCCGATAAGAGGCCAGAAGAATGTTGCTTCGAGACCGCCCATTGCAAATAGATTTATCCAAACTATTATATCAGGCGGATTGAGAGCAAAGAAGAATACTACGATGCCGATTACCGCTGTAAGTGCGAAGCTGTAGATGCTGATCTTCTTACCTTCCTCTGCGTTA
>JAEXBK010000056.1 GCA_023394035.1 Bacillota bacterium | reverse complement strand
ATCCAACAGTGTACAGCAGACACGATATCACTGTGCAAAGAAGCTGAGAGCTTTTCTTTGTCATAGATATCAAAAAAGGTGTCGCAATTACGATAAAGAGACCGTTTATAGTCCAGATAAGCGAATAGAACCTGGATCCGAGCTTAGGTCCTAACATTTCCGTAAAATGCAGGGGCAGCATGTAGCCGAATGAGCTGTAGCAAAGAGTTATAAGAGCAAGTATTATCACATAAATCAAAAGTATGCGGTCGGCAAAGAGAATTTTTATGAAATTTGAATCCTTGTTATAGATGCTGTTGATTTCACGCGCGTTTTCTTCAGGGGTATAGGCAAGGGAAGCAGGTGCATCGGAAATCGTAACCAGCGTTATAGTGAAGGTAAGAACAAAGGCTGCCGCCATTATGATGAATATAAGCGGTGTGTGGGAATAGAAGAGCAAGCCCGCGACAAGCGGACCGAGCGCGCTTCCTATATTGCTCGCAAGGTATAGTAGCGAAAGGCTTTCCGACCTTTTATAAAATGAACATTTATCAAGGACAAGCGCAGATATGGCAGGCAGTGCTATGCAGATTATACCGTGAGCTGCAAAGATAAATGCGATTACGATACGCCTCGTACATATGAACGAAGAGATGAGCATCAGAATAACGACTGCAAAATACGATATGAGAATGATTTTCTTGCGGCTGAAGGTGTCGCTGAGCTTACCGCCTATTAAATTGCAGACAGCATTAATAATGGCAGTTATGACTACCAAAATTCCGGCAGCAAAGGCGGAATAACCGAGCACCTGTGTAAGGAGCAGCGATGTGAACGGGAAGACGAACATTGCCCCCATTGTATTAACGCATCTGACAAGTGCAAGAAAATATATCTGTTTGTCGAGCCCCAAATATTGTTTGAACGATTCCATAAACACCTCTTTTTTAATATTATATTATGATTGACTAAAGTCAACTATATTATTGATTTTAAGCGTGTAAAAGTGATATTATAGAATAGCAAATCAAAATAAAAGAGGGATGATAAAATGGATGTAAAAGAAAAAGCACTTATGATGCATGAGGAATGGCATGGCAAGCTGTCCGTAGAGTGCAAAGCTCCTATCACTAACAGAGAAGAGCTTGCAATTGCTTATACGCCGGGAGTTGCCGAGCCGTGTCTTAAGATAGCAGAGGACGAATCACTCGCATACAAATATACCGGAAAAGGAAATCTTGTAGCTGTAATAACGGACGGAAGCGCTGTACTTGGACTCGGAGATATAGGACCTTCGGCAGGTATGCCTGTAATGGAAGGGAAATGCGCTCTTTTCAAGACTTTTGCCGGAGTTGACGCAGTTCCTATTTGCGTTAACACAAACGATACGGAAAAGATAATCGAAACCGTATATAACATATCAAAGAGCTTTGGCGGCATCAATCTCGAAGATATTTCGGCTCCGAGATGTTTCGAAATAGAACGCCGCCTGATAGAAATGTGCGATATACCGGTATTCCATGATGATCAGCACGGAACTGCAATAATAACATCGGCAGGGGTTCTTAATGCCGTAAAGCTGACAGGAAAGAAGCTCGGCGCGCTCAAGATAGTTATAAGCGGAGCAGGCGCAGCAGGAATCTCAATAGCAAAGATGTTTATGCGTATGGGGTTCGGAGACATAATACTCTGCGGTAGCAAAGGCACTATTTATGACGGAGCACCTTACAACAATCCGGAACAGCAGAAAATGGCTCTTCTCACAAACAAAGAATGCCTCAAGGGTTCTTTGGCAGATGCTATGAAGGACGCTGATATTTTCGTCGGAGTATCAAAGCCGGGCATAGTTTCGGAAGAGATGATATGATCCATGGCAAAAGACCCTATAGTCTTTACAATGTCCAATCCTGTACCTGAAATAATGCCTGATATTGCACTCAAAGCAGGAGCGGCTGTCGTAGGAACAGGTCGTTCTGATTTCCCTAACCAGGTAAATAACGTGCTTGCATTCCCGGGAATTTTCAGAGGTGCACTTGATGCGAGAGCAACAAAGATAACCGAAGAAATGAAGGAAGCTGCAGCAAGAGCTATAGCGGCCGTAATAACAGACGAGGAGCTAAGACCTGAATACGTGCTGCCTGATGCTTTTGATCCGA
The DNA here is from genome assembly GCA_023394035.1 of Bacillota bacterium. GTDB lineage: Bacteria > Bacillota > Clostridia > Peptostreptococcales > Anaerovoracaceae > Eubacterium_B. The sequence goes on along the minus strand of JAEXBK010000056.1, from coordinate 1,497 downwards.
GAGTTGTAGAAAGCGTAGCGGAAGCCGTAAAGAAGGTTGCATCCATATAAAATGACATAAATAAAAGAGGCTGGAATGCAGCCTCTTTTGTCGTATAAGCCTATTCTATTGTTTTCTTGTGAATGATTCTTCCGAATTTACACTGAGAAGAAGCGAGCATTTCTATTTGGGTCTCAGCCTCGCCGTACTGATTGTCATAAGGATCAAGCCTATAGTAATTTTTCGGAGGATCGAACGGTTCCTGAATATCGGTGTTGAATATCAGCCTGTAAGGGTCGATATTACCGAAATAGAACTGAGCATCCTCTTCGCTTCCGCGCCTGACACCGCCACCGCCAAAGGAGCAGTCAACAGGTCTGAACCCGACACCTCTTAAGTAGACTGCTGCCCAGTCGTGAGCTCCTCCGCTTTCTCCGCTCGTTACGATTCCCGACTGCCAGCGTGCAGGAATTCCGTTATATCTGCATAAGGTAATGAAAAGGGAAGCCTGAAGACCGCAGTCACCACGTCCTCTAAGTGCAAAATACTCAGGGAGATTGTCTATTGCTGCATAGTCCCTTACATATGCGTATTTATAACTGTGTATTATATAGTCGAAAATCTTTTTTGCAATTACTGTTTTGTCATTTTCGTCTCCGACTATCTTTTCGGATAATGCCTCGATAAACGGTGAAAATACGTAATGTGGAGCTTTTTCTTCTAAATCTGAAGGCGTTATCTGCTTAATAAGCTCGGTTTCTTTTTCTTCCGATACATCTATACCGGCCTTGACTATCTCATCAAAGCTCATATAGGTCTGAAGCATTTCAGCCTTGCATCTTATGGAAAATTTGTTTGTTTTGTTACCGTCAGCAGTAAAGGCTGCAGTGCGCTGCAGTGCTGCTTCCGGAGCTATTATGCAATCCTGTGAAGCAGATAAGAATTCGATATTTTCCATGCCGATTCCGTTTGGAGAAGGGTAAGGAAGGTGAACGAAGAGATTGTTATCTTCTGCAGATGCCTTATCTATTTCCGCCGTAAATTCGATATCTGTTTTTACACGTGCACTGCGATTTTTGCGCATCAGCTCTCTTGATTCTTTGACTGCAGGATCGGAATCGCTTTCGTATGTATGCTCCGGCCAGTTTCTCAGCATATCGTTTGTGATAAAAAGAGATGAAACGCTGAAGTTTGCGTAGACCTTCTTACCGCAGATAAAAACGTAATCAAGATCACCTGTCAAGGCTTCGAAATCGTTTTCTTCAAATCCCGGGCAGTATGAAGCAAGTTCTTTTTTGAGCTCTTCCTCCGTTACAGTGTATTCTCTTTTTATTATTCCCGCATTGTTAAGCTCGATAAGGATTCGCTCTTTTACTATATCGGGGAGATCCTCACGCTTTAGATGGTAATCTGCTTTAGCTCTGAACTCATCAAAATAACCTGCGAATTTCAGTCTGTTAAGCTCTTCGGGAAGCTCGACGGAGAGTGATCTGACAAATTTCTCGTTCATACTGTTTC
>JAEXBK010000032.1 GCA_023394035.1 Bacillota bacterium | reverse complement strand
CAGCTATTCCGTTTGCGCTTGCATCGTTCCTTATCAGCAAAAGCTTTATCAAGATTGCTACAACAAAGCGCGGTGCCAAGAAAATAGAGTATAAGGAAGGCAGACAAAAAAAGGTCGGACCGGTAATGTCGATTGCAATTAGCGAAATGTCGAGATTTTTAGGCTCTCCTACATATATGCTTAATGCCGGTATGGGGCTTATCTTCATTGCCCTCGGCGCAGGATATCTTCTTTACAAGAAAGACGATGTCATCCCTTTTATCAATATGGTCTTCGGAAGCGAATTTATACCTTTGGCACTTATTATGATGCTTCTCTTTGCAGAGAGCCTTGTAATGATATCCGCAGTAGTAATATCTCTTGATGCGAAAACGCTTTGGATTTCAAAGGTGATGCCGCTAAAGGAGATAGATATACTTACAGCGAAAGCAATGCCGCATATAATGCTAAGCTTACCTGTAGTGCTCGTGGCTACGGTGATGATGCAATTCGTTTCTGAAATGACACCGGCAGGGAGAGCTGCCGTAATCATAACCCCGATTGCCGCAATATTTTTCAATGCCTTTACAGGACTATTGATTAACCTGCATTTTCCTAAGTTCAACTGGAATACAGAGGCGGTTGCGGTTAAGCAGTCGGCTGCTCCTATGATAGCGCTGCTTGTAAGCTTTGCCGTAAACATTGTTATGATATTGATAAACCATTTCTTTGATATAACATCAAGGATCGGCTACGATGCATCTGCGTTGACGCTGATGTGCATATACATTGTACTTGCAGGCTTATCATATATGATTTTGAGAAGCAAGGGCGCATCGCTTTTCAGAGGTCTCCAAAATGAATAATCCGCGTATCAGGATAAAAATGTCGCTATTTGATCTTATAGGTGATATCATATCGGTGGGACTGATTCTTACGGCATGGATCATGATAGTCTTTTTATGGCGTAATCTTCCTGCTACGATACCGAGCCATTACGACATGGCAGGTAATATTGACGGATATTCATCAAAGGCGTCGATTTTGCTTTTGCCTGCGATCATGACCTTAGCTTTTATCGGCATGAAGATAGTTGAATTTTTCCCGGGCTCATGGAATATGAGCGTCAAAGTGACAAGGCAAAACGCAGCAAAGGTCTACAGAAAGAGCAAGGATGTTCTTACGATGTCAAAAATGACGATATCGACCGTTTTTTTTGTGATTTTCACCTTTGCCATATCGCTTAAGCCTATGCCGTGGTACGTAAGCGTAGGGCTGATACTTTTGCCGTTCATTTTGATTATAGTAATGATAATAAGATTGAGTATTAATAATAATTAACAGGAGGAGCTATGAAAGTTTATGATGCTGTAAACAAGGTCGAAGTTGATATAGACGGTGTAAAAGGTCTCATCGAAAAAATGAAGGAGGGAAGACAAGTAGATCTTTACCTTAAGGAGAAGAAAACCGACGACGTAGGATATCTTACATGGGATCTTGAACGCTGGTCGACGATAGACGGAAAGAAATTTATCAGATACTATACCTTAGAGGGCAGGGTATTAAGCGAATATACGGCGCACAATATATACGACCTCGAAAACGAATTTAAGCCTGCAGACGCAGAGAAGGTTGAACTCAGCTGATGACACGGTCGGTCTATGAGTCGCTCAAAAACAAAGAATTTATCAAAATAGCGGTAACAGTCATATGCTTTATCGCTATTGTCATTTTCGTGCATAACGATCATTTTCTGTACAAGGATCCGGTAGCTGAGGTTATAGCATCCGAAGAAAATGAAGGCGTCCAGGAGCTGACTCTTGAACTCAAGAATACAGAGCAAAAGGGAATGATTCTTAAAACGAAGAACAGCTTCGACAACTCCCTCGTGTATGACGAGAAATTTCACATCGGCGATCATGTATTTCTTAACGGCAATCTGACTGAAATCAACGGAGTGAAGCGTGATACGCATATTGCAGCTTCGATAGCTTTGCTTTTTTCGCTTTTGATTTTGCTCGGAAGAAAACAGGGAAGCCGGACTATACTCTCTTTTATTGTAAACATTTCGGTTATTGCGGGAATGATGATGCTTTATGTTAAGGGCTACGATATATTGTATTTGAGCATTTTTGCCGTAATCATAATGTCGGGCTTTGTCATTCTCTGCATATGCGGCGCATCACGTCATATGATACCGCCGTTTTTTGCTGTTCTTATATCGCTTCTTACTGTCGGAATTATATTATTGCTTTTGCTCCGATTCGGAAATGATATAGATTATGATTATATGGATTATTTACCAGAACCGTATTCAAGAAAGGATGCAAATCATTTTTTCTTTGCGATGTGCATTATGGGATGCCTCGGAGCGGTTATGGATATAGCCGTAACGATAACGGCATGCTCACGCGAAATAATAAGAAAGACTCCGGGTATAAGCATAAAGGCCCTCGCCTCATCGGTCAAAGAGGTTGCGGACGATGTCATAGGAACTATGATAAACGTCATGTTTTTTACAAATCTTGCTGCCATAATACCTGTCTTTATAGTATCCACGAAAAACGGTGTTAAATTCATTACGGTACTCAGAAACAATGCGTTTTTTGATTTTTCTCGATTTCTTGTAGGTGCTGTGGCGATACTTATAGCCATGCCGGTATCGATGTATTGCACCGTTATCTTCTACAAAGTAAAAGGAGGTAAAGAATGACAGCCGGTATACTTTCGGTGATTTTTCTGATCCTTATACTGACAGTGGGAGGGAACAGGACTGCAAAATCATTTATTGCGCTCATAGGAAATGCTGCAATGATGATATGTGCAATATTTGCAATAAACTCTAACATTCATCCGCTGCCCGTAATGCTTGTAATGGCGGCTTCGGTGTCGACTCTGAGTCTTTTTTATCAAAACGGATATAACACGAAAACAGTGTCAGCGTTTATTTCCGTCATGACAGTATCAATAATGATGACGGCTTTGATATTTTTGTTCGTGTTTAACGCTCATATACAGGGAATGCCCGGAACAAGCCATCATTCGATAAGACCGTCAAACGGGTATCCGGGCGAAATAGGCGTTGATATGCTTTCGCTTCACGTTATGGTTATACTGATAGCGCTGATGGGTTCGGTGATTGATACGTCTCTTGCGGTGACATCAGGGTGCTTTGAGGTGATGAGGCACAATAAAGGGCTAAAGAAATCCGAAATATTTGCTTCAGGGATAAGGATAGGCGGAGAAATACTGTGCTCCACGGTAAATACGCTCGTATTTGTATTTATAGGAGAATTTCTTTCGATGTTTGTGACGCTTGCGCAGTTTGAGCCTGTTCACTATGTGATAAACTCAAAGGAATTTTCTCAAGGTGTAATTTGCATAATGATAAGTGCAGCAGGATGTGTGGCTATAATACCGATTGCTTCAGCAATGATCGGCAAACTCGGATATAAAGATAGAACAAAACCCGCTGCAGGGTAAAGCGGCGGGTTTATAAAGCTTATTTTGATGCCTTGACCATAAGCTCGCATATATTTTTGCTGAACTCTACAGGATCATCTATAGTCATTCCGGATATGAGAAGTGACTGATCATATAGTAGTGAGGCATATTTTTTTATTTCTTCTTCGTTTTTGCCGTTGTCGTATATATTCTTAAGTGCCTTGAAGATATCGTGATCAGGATTGATTTCGAGTACTCTGTCAGCAGTAACACGCTGCTCAAACGGCATGGAATTTATGAGTTTTTCCATTTCGAGTGAAATATCGCCTTTTGTTGTAAGGCATACAGGAGACGATTTCAGGCGAGGGGAGAGCAGAACATCGCTGACCTTTCCGGAAAGCGATTCCTTAATTGAATTAAGAAGCTCCGAATTGGTTTCTGTTTCTTCCTTTATTTTTTCTACTTCCTTTTCGTCTCTTATTTCATCTGCGTTTGCATCGGAAGCGGAAATGAACGGCTTTTCCTTGTACTCCCTTAAGATGTTCATGAGGAACTCATCGATCTCATCTGTAAGATAGAGAATTTCGTAGCCTTTTTCTTTTAGGGCTTCTGTCTGAGGAAGTATGTCTATCTTGCCCGTAGATTCTCCGGCGGCATAGTAGATGCCCTTCTGATCCTCTGACATGCGCTCTAAATACTCATTTAAGCTTACGAGCCTGTTCTCCTTAGATGAGTGGAACAGGATCAGATCCTCAAGGAGTTCTCGGTTCATACCGAACTTTTCGTAAATTCCGTATTTGAGCTGCCTGCCGAAATCAGCAAAGAATTTTTCGTATCCGGTGCGATCGTTCTTAAGAAATTCCGTAAGCTCCTTTTTTATCTTCTTTTCGAGATTTTTGGCTATGTTCTTGAGCTGTCTGTCGTGCTGAAGGGTTTCTCTCGATATATTGAGGGAAAGATCCATGCTGTCTACGATGCCTTTTACGAAGTTGAAGCAGTCAGGAAGAAGCTCGGAGCACTTATCCATTATCATTACGCCGGAGGAGTAGAGCTGCAGTCCTTTTTCGTATTCCTTGGTGTAGTAATCATAAGGTGCATGTCCCGGAATGAAGAGCAGAGCGGTAAAGCTCGATACTCCTTCAACGCTTGTTCTTATCACCCTGCACGGAGCTTCATTATCAAAGAATTTTGCCTTATAGTATTCGTTATACTCTTCGTCCTTTACCTTGCTCTTTTGGCGTTTCCAGATAGGCTCCATAGAGTTCAGGGTATCGC
>JAEXBK010000072.1 GCA_023394035.1 Bacillota bacterium | reverse complement strand
TAGCAACTGTACGCGCTCTCAAGCATCACGGAGGCGTAGCAAAGGCAGAGCTCAATAACGAGAACCTTGAAGCACTCGAAAAGGGACTTCCTAATCTTTTGAGACATATCGAAAACATGAAGACTGTTTACGGACTTCCGACGGTAGTTGCCATAAACGCTTTTCCTACAGATACAAAAGCCGAGCTTGCGCTTGTTGAAAGAAGATGTAGCGAGCTTGGTGCAAATGTTGCGCTTTCCGAGGTATGGGCAAAGGGCGGCGAAGGCGGCGAAGCACTCGCAAAAGAAGTAGTAAGGCTTTGCGAGACCCCTAACGCTTTCCGCTTTTCGTATGATTTGAGCGACAGCATAAGCGAAAAGCTTGAGAAAATAGCAAAGAAGGTTTATCACGCAGACGGCGTTGATATTCTGCCGCCGGCAAAAAAAGCGATGGCCATGCTCACGGAGCTCGGGTTTGACAATATACCTGTATGCGTTGCAAAGACGCAATACAGCTTTTCCGATGATCCTTCGCTTTTGGGTGCACCGGAAGGCTTCAGAATCACGATTAAAGACATGAAGGTAAGTGCGGGAGCCGGTTTTATAGTAGCCTATTCAGGCGACATCATGACGATGCCGGGACTGCCTAAGCTTCCTGCCGCAGAAAAGATAGATGTTGACGAAACAGGAAAGATATCGGGTCTGTTTTAGCGGAGGTAACATATGAATTTCACGGAACAAAGCTGCCGCGATTTTGTTAAGGCACTTGCAGGTAGCGATCCTGTACCGGGTGGCGGCGGTGCATCTGCACTTGCGGCTGCAATAGGAACTGCGCTAGGCAATATGGTAGGTTCGCTTACGGTAGGAAAGAAAAAATATGCAGATGTTCAGGAAGAAATCCTTGAGCTCAAAGCTTCTGCTGACAAGCTTCAGGAGGAATTGCTTGAACTCGTAAGGAAGGACGCTGAGTGCTTTGAGCCTCTTTCGAGAGCTTACGGGATGCCTAAATCCACGCCTGAGGAAGTATCGGAAAGAGAAAAAGTCATGGAAGAATGCCTTGACCTTGCATCATCCGTACCTATGGAGATAATGAGAAAGTGCTGCGAGGCAATAGATGTAACCTGCAGACTTTCCGAAATCGGTACGGCGATTGCAATAAGCGATGCGGGAGTGTCTGCAACACTTCTCAAGGCTTCGCTTCAGGGTGCAAGTCTGAATGTCTACATAAATACGAAGCTTATGAAGGATCGCGCAAAAGCGGAAGCGCTTAATGAGGAAGCACATTCAATGCTTTCGGAATACGGACAAAAAGCCGATGCTGCCTTTGATAAAGTCAGAAAAAGCTTGTTCCTATAGGGGGAAATAGATGGCAAAGATACTTGCTGGAAAAGAAGTGACGGAAGCACTGAATCAGGACTTGATCAAAAGATCCGAAGTACTGACAGGGAAGGGCGTAATTCCATGCCTTGCGATAGTCAGGGTAGGCGAAAGACCTGATGATTTGGCATACGAAAGAAGTGCAACGCTGCGTGCCGAAAAGACAGGAATTCTTGTGAAGAAATTTATTTTTCCGAACGAAATTTTACAGGATGAGCTTGCGGCGGAGATAGTCAAAATAAATAATGACGCTGCAATACACGGTGTCCTCATATTCAGACCGATGCCGGCTCACATAGATGATGAGCTTATTCGTAATACCCTTGATCCGTCAAAGGACATTGACGGAATTACCGATGTATCGCAGGCAGGCGTATATTCGGGAAGCAGCAAAGGCTATCCGCCGTGCACCGCCGAGGCATGCATGGAGATTATCCGCTACTACGGGGTTGAACTGCGCGGCAAAAATGTTGCGGTTATCGGTAGAAGTCAGGTTATAGGTAAGCCTGTTGCGATGATGCTCATAAGAGAAAACGCGACAGTAACTGTGTGTCATACCAAAACCGTTAACATTGCGGATATATGCAAAGACAAGGATGTTGTAATTGCGGCGGCGGGATCTATCGGAATGGTAACAAAGGACTTCCTGCGTGCGGGACAAACCGTGATCGATGTTGCCGTTAATTTTGACGAGAACGGTAAGATGAAGGGTGATGTTGTATTTGAAGACGCCGAATCTATCGTTGATGCTATAACCCCTGTTCCGGGCGGTGTCGGCGGAGTGACTACGAGTATCCTGATGAAGCATTGCATAGAGGCTGCCGAAAAAAGAAACTGAATATATACCTAAATTAAGAAAAATAGTCGGACTGCGTATCCGGCTATTTTATTTGAACACAAAAATAACACGAATTGAGTTAAATCCATGGTATAATGACTGTTAAACAGTAATTATACCGAGCGTATTGCCGTGTGTACTGCCGAAGACGTCTTTGTACTGAAAATAAGGCACGAGCGCACATGGCTTGTTATTATTTGACGAAAAAGAAAACTTACCAGTGCGAAAGGACGAAACAATGCGAAAAACTGATGCGAAAAGAATAGCGGCATCGCAGATCCCTATTCCGATGTGCATAGTGAACGGGCATGGAAAGATTGTATCCGCAAACAAGCATATAGATCAGGTATTTCTGTACGGAGATATTGAAGATGCTGACTTTTTTGCGATTACGGGTGTTAAAATCAAGGATCTCAAACAGACTCCGGACGGAAATTTTGTCATAGAAAGAAACGGACGCAAATTTTCGTTAGTTGCTGATTTTGATGCTTTTGGGGAAGGGCAGGAAGGTAAAGCGACCGACTTTGTCGTTTTCTTCCGCGATGTAACCGGGTTTGTTGACCTAAAAAAGAAATATGACGCGGAGAAGATCTGCATTTGCAGAATAAATATCGACAATTACGATCAGTTTATAGATGCTGCGGATCCGGATACGGGAATTTCCGCAACCGTGCAGGTAGATAAGCTCATAAGATCATGGGCTTCGTCGATCAGTGCTTCGGCAGATAAGATAAAGGATACGCTGTTCAAGCTGTATTTCCACGGCTCATATGTGGAGCAGATCCTAAAGAGCAATTTTGCCATTCTTGAGGATGTAAGGCGCATCGAAACGGGAACGGATTTTCCGCTAAGCCTCAGCATAGGAATGGGAATCGGCGGAAACAATATCCTCGAAACGGATGAAATCGCCGCTACGGCTCTTGATCTTGCACTCGGAAGAGGCGGAGATCAGGCGGTAGTCAAAGACGGCACGGATACTATGTATTTCGGAGGACGAACTCAGTATGTCGAAAGAGGAAGCAAAGGAAAATCGAGGATAATAGGCCTCGCACTTTGCAAGCTTATAGAACATGCAAATAGGGTTTTGATAATGGGGCATGTGAATGCGGATATGGATGCGTTCGGGTCTGCACTCGGAATATACAGAATGTGTATTTTCTCAGGCACAGAGGCCCATATAGTCATAGATGAGGTCAGCGATTCGCTTAGTACGATATATGAGCAGGCAAGGAGAACGCAGGTATATAATATAATCTCGACGGAAAAGGCTCGTGAGATGCTCGGCAAGGAGACGCTCCTTGTGGTAGTCGATACGCAGCGACCGAGCTACCTTGAGGCTCCCGATCTTGTCGAAAAGGCGGAGCAAATAGTCGTCATAGACCATCACCGCCGGGCAGAGGACTATATTGAGAGTCCGACTATGTCGTATGTCGAAACATATGCATCCTCATGCAGCGAGCTTGTAACCGAGATGCTGCAGTATGTCATAAGCCGAAAATCACTTCTTAAGCTCGAGGCTGAGGC
>JAEXBK010000053.1 GCA_023394035.1 Bacillota bacterium | reverse complement strand
GATAAAGGCCTATATAGCCGATAACGGCCTTGCAATGGATGAGGCGGATCTTATGATGTGCCGCGACTATTTCCGTTCACTTAATAGAAACCCTACAATAACGGAAATTAAGGTCATAGATACGTATTGGTCGGATCACTGTCGCCATACTACGTTTAATACTGTAATAGACAGCGTAAAGTTCTGTGATGAGGAAGTAGAGAAGACATACGAGGAATATAAGGCTGTAAGGGAAGAACTGAACCGCACGAAACCGATTACACTTATGGATATCGGAACCATAACGGCAAAATATCTCAAGAGTAAAGGCCTTCTCGATAAGCTCGATGAGTCGGAAGAGATAAATGCCTGTACGGTAAAGATAGAAGTCGAAGCTGAGGGAAGGAAAGAGCCTTGGCTGCTTTTGTTCAAAAACGAAACGCACAATCATCCGACCGAGATCGAGCCGTTCGGTGGAGCGGCAACTTGCGTGGGCGGAGCCATAAGAGATCCGCTTTCAGGCAGAAGCTATGTTTACGGTGCAATGCGTCTTACGGGTGCTGCAGATCCGCTTGTTCCAATAAACGAAACGATGCAGGGCAAGCTCCCTCAAAGAAAGATAGTCACGACTGCGGCGGCAGGATACAGTTCATACGGAAACCAGATAGGTCTTGCAACAGGTCAGGTAGATGAAGTATATCATCCGGGATACGTTGCAAAACGCATGGAAATCGGTGCAGTAATAGCTGCTGCACCAGCCGAAAATGTAAGGCGTGAACGTCCTTTGGACGGGGATATCGTAATACTGCTTGGCGGCAAAACAGGACGTGACGGCTGCGGAGGAGCTACCGGTTCATCAAAATCACATACGGCGTCATCGCTCGAAACATGCGGAGCGGAAGTTCAGAAGGGCAACGCACCTGAAGAAAGAAAGCTCCAAAGGCTTTTCAGAAACAGCGAAGCTGCAAAAATGATAAAGCGCTGCAACGATTTCGGTGCGGGCGGCGTATCGGTAGCTATAGGCGAGCTTGCCGACGGACTTTCAGTAGACCTTAACAAAGTACCCAAGAAATACGAAGGGCTCGACGGAACGGAGCTTGCGATAAGCGAATCTCAGGAGAGAATGGCTGTCGTCGTAGAAAAGGAAGACGCACAGAGATTCTGCGAGCTTGCAAACGCCGAAAACCTCGAAGCTACAATAGTTGCAAGAGTTACGGAAGAACCGTACTTGAAACTTTATTGGAACGGAAAAGCGATTGTAGATATTTCGCGCGAATTCTTAGATACAAACGGTGCAAAGAAGCATATAGACATAATAGTTGAAAAGCCTTCCGAAGCAAAGAAGAAAATATCGGCTGACTTCAAAAAAATGTATAAAGAAACGGTTTCGGATCTTAACGTTTGTTCAAAACGCGGTCTTTCGGAACGTTTCGATTCGACGATAGGAAGAGGCTCTGTACTTATGCCGTTCGGCGGAAAATATCAGAAAACACCTGTTCAGGCAATGGTAAACCTGATTTCACGCGAAAAGGGAGAAACCGATACGTGTTCTCTGATGTCGTGGGGATTCAATCCATATATTTCGGTTTCGAATCCTTTTAAGGGAGCATATCTTGCAGTCATTGAATCCGTGTCAAAGCTGATTGCTACAGGTGCGGAGCTTAAGGACACATATCTGACCTTCCAGGAATATTTTGAAAAGCTCGGAAAAGATCCGGTGCGCTGGGGAAAGCCGTTTGCTGCCGTTCTCGGCGCATTCAAAGCTCAGAAGGGGCTCGGCATAGCTGCAATCGGCGGAAAGGATTCGATGAGCGGCTCATTTGACAAGTATGATGTACCGCCGACACTCGTTTCATTTGCCGTAACTACATCAAAAGCGGATGAAATCGTCTCGCCTGACTTCAAAGAAGCCGGATCAAAGGTCGTAATGCTTATGCCTGAATACGACAGGAACGGTCTTCCTGAAACCGGAAGCCTGAAAAATGTATTCTCAAGAGTGAATGAGTTACGAAAAAATGATTATGTAAACTCAATTTACACTTTAGGGTATGGCGGCATGGCTGAGGCTGTATACAAAATGTGCATAGGTAACGGCGTCGGCTTTGATTTTGACGATAAACTCACCGCAGATGAAATTTTCGGTACAAATTACGGTTCATTCGTAATAGAGCTGAAAGAAGGAACTCCGGAAGCTTTACTTGAAGGCGCAAAGCTCATAGGAAGAACCACATCAAAGTCTGATATTTCACATGCGACGGATATCATGAGCCTTGAAGAACTGTCGAAACTCTATGAAGGAAAGTTAGAACCTGTATATCCGTGCAACATAAAAGTTGCAGAAAATAAATTAGAAGAATTTAATTACAACAGGGAAGTTTCGCTCCATTCGTCAAATATAATCGCTTCACCTAAGGTTCTGATACCTGTATTTCCGGGCACAAACTGCGAATACGATTCTGCAAGAGCCTTTACGGAAGCGGGAGCTGATGCGGAAATCTTCATCATAAACAATCTCGATCCGAACGCTGTATCAAGGTCAGTTGAACAGTTTGCACGCAAAATCAGAGAAGCTCAGATGATATTCATACCGGGAGGCTTCTCAGGCGGCGATGAACCTGACGGTTCCGGCAAATTCATAACTGCATTCTTCAGAAACGAAGAGATAAAAGAAGCCGTTCACGATCTGCTTGATAACAGAGATGGTCTGATGGGCGGTATTTGCAACGGTTTTCAGGCACTTATCAAGTTAGGGCTCGTGCCGTTCGGCAGAATTTGCGACACAGACAATACTTATCCGACGCTTACGTTTAATGAGATCGGAAGGCACCAGTCAAAGCTCGTGCGCACACGCGTAGCTTCAAATAAATCACCTTGGATGTCGGAAACAAAACCGGGCGAGATATATACGGTTCCTATTTCACACGGAGAGGGAAGGTTTGTAGCTTCTGACGAACTCATATCAAAGCTCGCGCAGAACGGTCAGATCATGACCCAGTACGCCGATTATGACGGAAACGTTTCAAACGACATAGCGCACAATCCGAACGGCTCGTATTTTGCCATTGAAGGCATAACGTCTCCTGACGGACGCGTGTTCGGAAAGATGGCTCATTCCGAGCGAATCGGCAGAAATCTGTATAGGAACGTTCCGGGCAACTTCGACATGGGAATGTTCCGCTCGGCGGTGAAATATTTTAAATAATAAGCTCTCTTCTTCCGTATAATCCATGACAAAACAATACGAGAATCCCTGAGTTTAGATAAAAATTAAAGCACTTCAAGCAAAATGCCCGAAGTGCTTTTTGGATGAGTCAATCCTGAATTTACACTTTCTTTGAGAATTCCGGCAAGCTTGAAATGTGAAGTTAATATTTATAATTACGTGTAAAAAAATAATATAATATAAATTACTTGTAAATAATATACACATGAATTATAATAAGTCTAAATAGTACAAAAATTACTTTAAATTCGACCATTGATTTCCTTGATGCACATAATATAGACAAAGATAAGCTAAGGAAACGAGGGTAAATAGATATGCTTAAACAGATATCTATGAGTTTATCCATGTTAGACAGATTTTATCATAAAAAATAATTATTGCATAATTATAATATATATTATAAAATTGTTTTATAATAGCAGAATAGCCGTAATAATCAAGAATATTTACTGAAAGAAGGTGATAATAGTTTGATACTAAAAGTATTATTATTTGATTTATTGAGGGATTTCAGAAAGGAAAATTAATATGAAAAAGACCATAATAGTTTTGTGTCTGGTAATGATGTTTATGTTTTCATATACATCTGTTGCAATGGCGGATACACTAAAGATGTCATATTCTAACGGTTCGCATACTTTTAATGCAGATTGGATGGAGTCCAGAGTTCAAACCGAAATTAATGGAACTGTTAACAGAATCCAATATGGGTTCAATACATTCCTAATCGATGAGGATGTTTGCTACACGAAATCTAATGGATCTTTTCATTACCCAGTAATATCAAGGGCAGGATATGTAATGGAAATGGGTAGTTATGCTGAGGTTAATGATTGGGCAAGTCTCGAAATTACACATCGATCGAATAGAGTGACTTACCAACATTGGTGGCCATCAATGTGATTTATCATATCTTTATTTACTAAAAGCAAGCTGTTAAACAGCTTGCTTTTAGTAAATAAATCGTTTAATTTAGATGGTGTGAGGCTGTTTATATGAAAATGATTAAAGGATTAATATTTACTGTTTTAATATGTGCAGGATTGATTTTCAACGGAGAGTTGTACATTTTATATATGTATACGTTCGAGACGCATTATTACAGTACAGATTTTTATATGAATGCTACCGGAACCGCAATTTCTAACGATGAAGCCATTGCTGATTTTATTAATGCGGGGAAAAACAATAATGTGGATTTTTTTTTAATGAAAAGGGAAGATCTATCACATGATGAAATAAATATTTATATATACGGCACAAACGGAGTGGAGCAAAGTTTTAAAGAAAGAGGGATCAAATTAGGTAAAGCGGAAAGTTTGTTTTTCGGTAATAGGACTGTTATATATGACACCATAGAAAATATTGAAGATATTTCAGATTATAAGTCTATATTTTTTATCGGAACAGAAGAAAAATTAGATGATATCAAAGCGTTTAAGGCTGAAACTATTGATAAGTATGCAGGCGGTTTTCCAAATGAATATTTATCGGATTATAATACATATATGAATATATTAACCGTATGGGGAATCATATATGCAATTATTTTACTTATAACTTTATATTCAATTATGTTTCAGCGAAAGGAAAATATTATTCATGTTATTTTAGGTGAAGATCTGCGAAAAATCTTTTTGAATAATATAATAGCCGATTTTACTCTTTTTCATTTTATATTTTTGGGATTGAGTTACATACTTTCATATTTCTCTTATGTTAAATTCAAATTTCCTTTCATATGCTTGATGTTCGAGGGCTTCATCATTTTTAATCTTATATTTAATTTTGCTCTTTTAAAGGTTAACTTTAAGAGAGATCTGCAAACGGTAGAAGGAAAAGGTCTGCTTACTTTGAGCTACGCTTTCAAGATCGTTGCAAGTATGCTTGTTGTAATGCTGATTGCCGGGAATGTTATTATTTTTCGCGAAATGATTAATTTATATATGCAGAAAGATTTTTTCAAAACACATTCCAATTACAGCTTTACAGCAATAGCCGGAGACACTTCTGCGAGTGTAGATGATGAGTTTGATACTAACAGGCGTTTTTTTTCTGAATTTCAGGATAAGGCGATTATATATGCCGATGGAATGGCAATGAGACCTATATACCCCATAGTTATAATAAATGATAATGCATTTGATGAGCTGAGAAGGGGATTTTCTTCAATAGAAGACAAAGCAACCGAGATTGATCGGCAAGGTATCAATGTGCTTATACCTGATTCACTGAAAGTTGATTCAAAGGAATATTTATATGCCTTGAAAATAATTGATATTTATGGTAAGAAAGGGGATAATGAAAATATCATAGAATATAAAAGCGGTATAGCAGCTGTCTCGACACTGTATATAGATAAATTCTCAATGATATTACAAAATGATCCTATTTTAATATATGTTAGCGGAAAATACAGTTACGACGAGTTAAGTGAATATTGGTTTTATAACTCTCGGCTTTCAAATAACGTTATGTACGATATATCACAGGAAGAATGGGATTCATATCTCTCAAGAAATGGGTTGACAAACAGATATTCAATAAAAACGAATGTATATAAGGCTTATGATAGCCTTCTTGGGAATAAATGGCAGGCTTGCAAACTCGTAATTATGCTGTCAGGTATAATTCTTATTTTGGAAATGCTTTTGACTGCATTTATTTTAAAAATAGAATATAAATTGAATGCGATTGAGATAGCATTGAAAAAAGTACATGGGTATTCTTTAGCATCAAGAAACAAAAAAATTATAATTACATCTTTGATAAGTATTTTTATAGGCTTCGTTGCAGCCTTGATCTTCTCAAGGATACTAAACATCCGCATGGGAAGCGCGTTTTTTATCGCAGCTTTGTTAATGACCGCATTTGAATTGACATATGAATTATACAAAGCAAAGAAAATAGAAAAATACACATTATCTTCCATATTGAAAGGGGAGCGGTTATGATCGAGGGGATCAAGATTACGAAAAGATTCGGTAATTTAACGATTTTTAAAGACTTTAACTTTAAGATCAACGATGGTGATTTTGTCTGTTTTTCAGGTGCAAGCGGCAAGGGAAAAACCACGCTTCTTAATATTATAGGACTTTTAGAGCCGTTCGATTCGGGAAAGCTCATTATTAATGGAATAGAATATAAGACAAATAAGCAAAAGCGTGAATATTTCAAGACTGAGGTGGGATTTTTGTTTCAAAATTTTGCACTGATAGATAATAAGACTGTAAGAGAAAATCTTAATATTGTATCAAAAAGAATACGGACAAATTATTCTATAGAGGAAGTGCTTGATGAGGTGGGACTTTCTGAAAAAATAAACAGCAAAGTTTATACTTTATCAGGAGGAGAACAACAAAGAGTGGCTCTTGCAAGGCTATTCCTGAAAAAATGCAATATTATATTGGCAGATGAGCCGACAGGCTCTCTCGATAGGAAAAATGCTGACGTTATAATGCAAATATTGAAATCACTCAACAACCAAGGTAAAACAGTAGTTTTGGTTACTCACGACGATTCTATAAAAAAGATGGCTAAGAAGGTAATAGAGTTATGAAAAAAAGAAAATTAATAATCTTATCTGTAATTATTTTCTTTATATTGGCTTGGAATGCAGTTTGGACTATAAATTATTTCTCATATTCTAAGCTAATAGGAGGATACGAAAAATCACCCGGCAACTATTATAAAGAAAAAGACGGATATAATTACTCAATAATGTATCCTACATATCCAAAGCTTACAGGCAATTTATCGGTTAATGATAACGACAAACTGTCGCTTTTTATATGGCCGTCACTTATTAAAAAAACAAAATACGGATTGGCAATAGTTGATCCCGAGGATATGACAAGAGTTTATTTTTATGTCGATTCCAATATGCAGTATATACGCGATAAAGAAATGCCATACAGCGCAAAGGAAGTTAAGCATATAAACACTTTGGTATCATATTATTCTGATGAGATTTTATACTTAAAAAAGCTTGCCGACGAGGAGTGGGGAAATTTCTTTTAAGCGTGAATCAATTATCAAAACGTAATTTTGATAGGAGTAGAGACGGCTATATCTATTCCTAAAATCATAATTTTGGGAATAGATAACAAAAGAAGCTGCTGGAGAGATTCCATTATGGCAGCTCTTTTGTTAAATGTATTAAGGTTAGAAAATCGTTGATTTCACAATGTTTTAAGTCGATACATATTACCTTATCTGAAATAAAATCGCTTAAAACTGAAATTAGAGCCTCACTGTTTCCCTGCTATTTGCGTTTTTATATCATATCAGGAACCTTGAGCTCCTGACCTGGCTGTATGACTGATCCCTTAGGTATTCCGTTAAGTTCGGCAATTTCGTGAACTAATATGCGAAGATCTACAGAACCGTCTGAATTGGATTCGGCAATTCGCCAAAGCGTATCACCGTATTCTACTGTAACCATATGGTACTGAATCTCTGTTGCCCCCGAAGCATCAAGATGACCTGTAATCATGCTTACGCCCGTTACGATAAGCAGTATCATTATAATAAGAAATGCTGTGAATCTTGAAAAAGATGTAATTCTATACTTTCTAAACATTGTTATACCCTCGCCTGTAAATCGAATGAATGTTCGTTTTCTATATAATATCAGAACGGGCGTTTATTGTCAAGGAAAAATATAAACAAATGTTCTATTTTATTTCGAAGAAAAAACCGTTGGAATTTCAACGGTTTTGCTTATTTTGATATCTTTTCATAAACTGAATCAAGGTATTTTGTCAGGCTTTTTCGTTTGAGCGCACATACGATGAGTACAACTATTACTGCTCCGATGACAGCGGCAAGACCAACATAGTTTCCCGTCTTGTAAAATGCACCGACCAGTATGCTTCCGCACATAGCAGGTACCCTCCCCACCACAGATATTAGGATAAAAGCCTTAAATTTCATATCTGACAGTCCTGCGGCATATCCCATTATATCCTTTGGAAGACCGGGAATAAGGAATATAAGAAATGTTATCATATATGCCTTTTTACTGTTAAGTAAGGCAACATAATACGATACTTTTTCTTTGCTTATAAACAGATGTACAGCATCCCTACCGAGAAAACGAGCGATCCCGTAGGAGAGCGAGGATCCGATTCCTGCACCTATGACGGAGTAAAACAAAGAAGGAATAAATCCGAACAGATATCCGGCTGCTATTTGTAGAAATTGTCCCGGAAGAAAGCATATTACAATCTGGATTATCTGAAATGCTATATATACGAAAACGCTCATGGTTTGGTAATGAGAAAGCAGCTTTGTTACATCCTCGAGGCTCTTAAGCGCCTGCAGGCGATCGGCGTAATTGATAAATATAAACAGAGGTACACCTATGATTATAACGGCAAAAACGGCGAGCTTCAGAAATGTAATTATTACTTTTGTATTTTTTTGTTCGGCAATATTTTTTGCCGCATTGCCGCGCAGCTCGGATAGCTTATGATTTTTCTTTTCAGATTGCATTTAACAGTCCTTTTTTAAGAAGTCTGTCGGCGGACATCAGCACGCCGAATTTTGAATGTTCGTATGTAAGTCCTCCCTGAAAATACACATTATAAGGCGGTCTTACGGGAGCGTCGGCCGAAAGCTCTATTGATGAGCCCTGAACAAAAGCACCTGCGGCCATTACGACCTCGCTGTCATATCCGGGCATGGACCACGGAATCGGGCTGACGTGCGAATCTATCGGAGCCGCCATCTGTATTCCTTCGCAGAAAGCAACTACGGCTTCCGGACTTTTCAGGCAGACACCCTGTATTATATCGCTTCTTTCGTCTGATTTTGTAGGGCAAACGTGATAATCTAATGAAGAATAAAGCTCACCGCACAGCATTGCTCCTTTAAGAGCTCCGTTTACAACCTTAGGAGCAAGGAATATACCCTGAAGCATTGCTCTCGTCTGGCCGAATGTAAGTCCGCATTCCGCACCTATTCCGGGGCATGTCATCCTGTACGCTATTTTGTCGACAAGCTCTGCACGACCGCAGACATAACCGCCGGAAAGCGCAAGTCCGCCTCCGGGATTTTTGATGAGTGAGCCTGCTATAATATCGGCTCCTACATTTGTAGGCTCGTTTTCGGAGATGAACTCGCCGTATGAGTTGTCGACCATTACTATGATTTCAGGATTGATTTTTTTGACAAAAGACACCGCTTCCGCAATTTGGTTTACGGTAATAGGATTACGCCATCCATATCCGGTGGAGCGTTGCATACATATCATTTTCGTCTTTTCCGAAACGGCATTTTTGACCGCATCAAAATCGATACTGCCGTCATCTGCAAGCTCTATCTGCTTATAAGAAACTCCGAATTCTCTAAGCGATCCCATTCCGGATCCGCGTATGCCTATAACTTCTTCAAGAGTATCGTAAGGACCTCCGGTTATGTATATAAGCTCATCACCCGGCATCAAAAGTCCCTGCAGCGTAATTGCAAGCGCATGAGTGCCGTTTACTATATTTGTTCTGACGAGGGCTTTTTCTCCGCCGAAAACCTGTGCAAAGACCTTTTCTACGGCATCGCGCCCTGCATCGTCATATCCGTATCCCGTATTCCATGCAAAATGAGTATCGGATATACGGTTGTCATGGAAGGCTTTGAGCACCTTGTATTGATTGTATGCCATTATATCGTCAAGTGCATCAAATTTTTCTTTAAGTTCATGTTCGCATCTTGAGGAAAGCTCAATTATTCTCTCATCTATGCCGAACGTTTCGTGCAAGTATTTATTTGTCAGTTTTGTCATGTTCATTTTCTCCTCTGCGCTCTATTTCCCACTCCATATCCCGTACAAGATTACGCTTTACATTTTCCTTATGACGGGCATAAAGCTGCGTTGTAGTAACCTGCTCGTGATCCAAAAGAGCTGCGACATCATATATCGAATTTCCGCGTCCTATGAGGCTTGTAGCGGCTGTAGCCCTTAATTTGTGAGGACTGTAGCCCGCATCTCTTGATGTATGCATGGCTATAGACGTGTATTTTTTTACGAGCTGCCTGAGCTGCCGTTCCGTCATGCGAGTCTTTTGGAGCGATAAGAAAAGCGCATCCTTTGATGCCTCCGGAAGCTCTTTTTCGTCAGGGCGTTCGTTATCAATGTAATCGTGAAGAACGATGTTTACGGACTCGTTAAGCGGCATTACGCTTTCTTTTCCGCGCTTTCTGTATATCTTGAACTCCCCTCTTCCGAAGTTGAATGAGCTTATATTCAGCTGCCAGAGCTCTGAAAGTCTTAGCCCGTATGTAAGAAACAGTATCAAAATCGCCTTATCGCGCTTCTTTGTCTTCTCCCAGAACGAATGTTCGTGTTTGGTTAGACCCGTACCGTTTGTAACTGCATCGAGCATTATCATGACTTCATCATCCTGCAGTGCCTTTATCTCTTTTTCGCCAGCCTTAGGAACGCGTATAGGATCAAAGCCGTCGGTTATGTTCTTTTCGACTATTTCATCACGATATAGATATTTGAACATTACAGAGAGTGATGATTTTTTCCTTGCAAGGGTTTTGCTGTTGTTTTCGTAAACAGTTGTCACTCCGTCGTTTTCCACCGTATAGTGTCTGCAGTAATCGATAAATACATTGATATCTGAGGCTTTTATCCTGTTGAATTCTTTTTCCGTTATCTGCTTAGGATTTTGGGCTGATGTGAGCCCTGTTTCTGATATGAGATAATCCATAAAAAAACGTATATCACGAAGATATGCAAGACGCGTCATAGGCAGCACATTACCGCGAAGATATATGAAAAATCCTTTCATAAAATGAGGAAGATCGTCTTCCACAGCCTTGCACTCTGCAAATATTTCGGCTTCGTGCTCGACTATATTATCGGGCTTGTCGCTTTTGTTGTGTACTATAACTTTTTTTGCAGCCATGAAATTATCTCCCCGACCTTTGATTGTACGTCTGTTTTCTCATCAAGCGTAAACCATTTCATATCATCATATCGCTTTAGCCATGTCATCTGGCGTTTTGCATAATGGCGTGTGTTCTTTTTTATAGCTTCAGCGGCCTCTCCAAGTGTACATATGCCCTCTATATAATCAAAGATTTCTTTGTAGCCTATCCCCTTCATCGAAATATCGTCTTTTGTTAGTCCAAGCGAAGAGAGATATCTTACTTCATCCTCAAGCCCATGCTCTATCATGATATCTACGCGCCTGTTTATCCTGTCATATAGCTCCTGACGGTCTCGTTTAAGCCCTACGAGAATCGGTTCAATATCCTTAGACGGCTTTAGATCATTAGAAAAATCAGCTATAGAGCTTCCGCAGCGTACCGCCTCAAGTGCTCTTACAACACGTTTTACGTTGTTTTCGTGTATGCGCGAAGCCGAAACCGGATCTTCCCTTTTGAGAAGCTCATGCAGGGCGTGTGCTCCTTCACTTTCCGCTATTTCATAAAGCTCCTTGCGATATGAGGCATCGACAGGAGGCTCTGCGGCAAAATCCATATCATATATGAGAGAATCGAGATAAAGCCCAGTTCCGCCTGCTATAACAGGTATTTTTCCCCTTGATGCAATGTCGTGCACTGCAGCGAGCGCAAGCTCTTTATATTTTGCAGCGCTGAATTTTTCGCGCGGGTCAACAACACCTATAAGATGATGAGGAACGGTCGAAAGCTCGTCTGATGAAGGCTTTGCGCTTCCTATATCCATGTATTTATAGAGCTGCATCGAATCGCAGGATATGATTTCTCCGTTAAGCGATAATGCGATTTCTATTGCATATTCAGTTTTTCCGGCTGCGGTAGGACCGCATACAGCTATAACCTTTGTCATTTCTATTAATTATCTTCTAAACTATTCTGCTGAAAAGCTTTTCTATGTCTGTTATTGAAAATCTTACCACCGTAGGCCTTCCGTGTGGGCATGAAAACGGATTTATGCAATTTTTGAGCTGTGTCATGAGCGACAAAGCCTCTTCGTGCGAAATCATGTCATGAGCCTTTATTGAGCTTTTGCACGCCTTTGTGATGAGCTTATCTATGACCGGCTTGAGATTAAGGCGTGTATCCTCATAGAAGTTGTCCGTAAATACCTTAAGAAAATCTTCAGCCTCGGATATTTCAATAAATTGAGGTATTTCCCTGACGAGATAAGTATTTTCACCGAATTTTTCGAGTGCAAAGCCCATTTTCTCCAAAAGATAAGTCCATTCGCTGTCATCTTGTGTCATTTCGAGCGGAACATCAAAGGAAAACGGCATCAAAAGCAGCTGTGAAGCCTTATCCGAAGCCATATAAGCACCTACGAATTTCTCGTAATTTACGCGCTCATGTGCAGCGTGCTGATCTATCAGATAGAAGCTGTCATCGTCCCATGCTGTGATATAAGTGCCGAAAAGAATCTGTCCGACGGTGATCTCATCAAAATCAAACGGTATGTGCAGAGGTGATTTTATTTTGATTTCCGGTTCTTCAGATACGACTTCTCTTTCTTGAAGCACAGACGGTTTATCGATTTCAGGCTTTTTTGCTTCTTCTTCTCTTTTTGTAGACAGAAATGTTTTTATGTCTACTTGGGTTTGCTTTTCTTCAAGTCTGCGATAAGCTTGATCGGATTTTTTATATTCGCTTTGCTTTTCGGCAAATTTTACTGCCTGATCTATATCCGAAACCGACTGCTTCTCCCGTAAGGCTTCTCTGACGGCTTCCGAAACACAAGAAATCACTTCAGTTTCATTATTGAATCTGACTTCTTTTTTGTCCGGATGTATGTTGACATCAAGATCGCGAGGATCCGTTTCGATAAAGATGAAAGCGACCGGATGCCTGCCTTCAAATATGCGTTCCGTGTAGCCTGCATAAAGCCCTTTTTCTATAATATTGCTCTTAACTACCCTGCCGTTCACATAAAAATACTGACTGCGCTTATTTGCTCTTGTCAGCGAAGGCTTCGAGAGAAGACCGTATATTCTCATTTTCCCTTCAGGATAATCAAAATATACGAGATCCTTGTATTCGCGTTCTTTATATACGGAAATTACGGCAGATTTGAGATCAGAAGAGCCTGTTGTTGCAAATACCGAATTTCCGTTGCTTATAAGTCTGAACCTTATATCAGTTCGTGTAAGTGATATTCTCGATACGAGGTCGATTATTATTCCGCTTTCGGCAGCCTCTGATTTTAGAAATTTGGCTCTTGCCGGTGTGTTATAAAAGAGATCGCTCACTATCATTGTAGTGCCGAGCGGGGCGCCTGTCAGCGAGGAGGAAACGATTTCCCCGCCGTGTATGATTATTCTTGAGCCTGCACCTTCATCCGCAGTTCTCGTTACCATTTCCGTTCGTGTGACGGCGGCTATGCTCGCGAGCGCTTCTCCTCTGAAGCCGAGTGTCGTAAGCGTTGAAAGATCGCTTACAGAGCTGATTTTGCTCGTTGCGTGTCTGAGAAAAGCGGTTTGCGCCTCTTGGGGCGCAATCCCCGATCCGTTATCCGTAATGCGTATATATTCTTTGCCGCCGCGCCGTATCTCTACGGTTATATCGGTGGCACCCGCATCTATTGAATTTTCGATGAGCTCTTTGATAATTGAAACAGGTCTTTCAATCACTTCACCTGCCGCAATTTTATCCGCAACATTTTTTTCGAGTATTTTTATCATATCAGTTTTTTGAGTTCCTCTAATATACCTATTGCACGTGACGGGGTTATCTCCATGAGATCAAGATCCTTGAGCTTGTTTACGACCTCATCACCCTTGCCCGGAACGAAAAGAGAAAGCTGGTCGCCGTTATCAAAAATATCGTTTTCAGCGATTTTGTTGTATTTGTCGTCTTCTATACCGGTTGAGGCGTTTTCGAGGCTGTAAAGCTTGTTTTCCGCGTTCTCGAGCAACTCCTTAGGGGCACCGGCTATCTTTGCTACGTGTATTCCGTAGCTTCTGCTTGCGGCACCTTCTATTATCCTATGAAGAAATATTATATCACCGTTTGCTTCGCTTACATCTACATTAAGATTTTTTACACCTTTTATGGATTCTTCAAGCGCGGTGAGCTCGTGATAATGCGTTGCAAACAGCGTTCTTATTTGTTTGGCAGGATTACACAGATATTCAACTGTAGCCCATGCGATAGAAAGTCCGTCGTATGTGCTCGTTCCTCGCCCTATTTCATCGAGTATTATAAGGCTCTTTTCGGTTGCATAATTAAGGATATACGCAAGCTCACTCATCTCAACATAGAATGTAGACTGACCTTGAGAAAGATTATCGGAAGCGCCTATTCTTGTGAATATCCTGTCTACCGCACCTATATGAGCTCTTTCGCAAGGAACAAAGCAGCCTGCCTGAGCCATCAGCACGATAAGAGCGGTCTGCCTCATATAAGTCGATTTTCCGCTCATATTAGGTCCTGTGATGATTATCATGCTGCTGTCTTTGTTGTTTATATATGTATCGTTTGAAACGAACAGAACATCTCTGTCCATTTTTTCGATTACGGGATGTCTTCCCTTTTCGATAAGAAGCTCAAAGCTGTCATCCACATCGGGCTTAATGTAGCCGTACTTTGCGCTGACATCGGCAAATGATGATATTACATCAATTGCGGCTATTGCTTCCGATGTTTTCTGAATGTCATCTATGCGTTCTTCTATACGCTCTCTAACTGATGTGAAGAGGTCGTACTCAGCCTTGTTTATCTTTGTTTCTGCATTAAGAACGAGATTTTCCATCTCCTTCAGTTCAGGTGTTATATATCTCTCATTATTGACGAGAGTCTGTTTTCTTATGTAATCTTCTGGAACGAGCTCCGCATTTGCACGAGTAACATCTATGTAATACCCGAAGACTTTGTTGTAGCCGACTCTTAGTGTCTTGATTCCGGTGCGCTCGCGCTCTCTGGCTTCGAGACCGGCAATCCAGTCCTTTGCATCCTTAATCGATGCTTTAAGAGCATCGAGCTCCTCGGACCATCCGTCTTTTATGATACCGCCTTCTCGCACTGTGAAGGGAGCTTCTTCGGAGATCGACGCCGTTATAAGCTCGCATATGCCCGAAAGGTCTGCAATTTGTTCGGACAAGCTGCAAAGAAGCTGAGAAGCTGAATCTGAAAGGCTTCCCTTTACTTCAGGCATTACCGCAGCTGAGTTTCTGAGCGCTATCAGGTCTCTTCCGTTTGCGTTTCCCGATGCTACTCTTGCCGAAAGACGCTCAAAATCATATACCTGTTTTAGATCCTCGGTGATGTTATTAAGAAGAAGCGGATCATAGCAAAGCGCTTCCACGGCATCAAGGCGTAAGTTGATTTCACCTACATCGCTGAGCGGTTCTCTTAGCCATTTCTTGATAAGCCGCCCGCCCATTGCAGTCTTTGTCTTATCGAGAACACTGAGAAGAGAGCCTTTTATGTTTTTTTCGTAAAGTGTTTCGGTAATCTCAAGGTTTCTCAAGGTCACCTTATCGAGAGTCATTTTGCCCTTAAGCTCAAAATATCTGCATTTGTTTATCTGCTTGAGGCTTTGTCTTTGGGTTTCAAGCAGGTATGAAAGAAGTGCGCATAAGCTCGATAGACAAAGCGGCTTTGAGGCTATGCCTGAGGATGCAAGCCTTGCGCCTCCAAGCTGACCCGTTATCAGGTCTTTTGCTGCTTTTTCCTGCCAGTATTCTTTACCTGCTACGCTTATATATGCTCCTGTAATATCGTTAAAATACTGCTTGCCGTATGCTTCTTCGGCTTCGCCGTTTATGAGAATCTCTTTTGCTCCGATTCTGCAAAGCTCGTCTATCATCTCATCCGATGACGAACGCCCTTCCGACTCGGTGACGGCAAGCTCTCCTGTTGAAATGTCGCAGTAAGACATTGAAACGCCTTCCTTCGACATATAGAATGCTGCAAGATAGTTATTTTCGTTTTCGTCGAGCATGTTCTGCGATGTAAGTGTTCCCGGTGTGATTATCTTTACCACATCACGCGAAACAAGACCCTTCGCAAGAGATGGATCTTCGGTCTGTTCGCAGATAGCGACCTTATATCCTTTTTCGACAAGTCTGTGTATATATATTTCAGCGGCATGATAAGGAACACCGCACATAGGTGCACGTTCCTCCTGACCGCAGCTTTTTCCTGTTAATGCTAAATCAAGTTCTTTAGATGCCAGCTTTGCATCATCGTAGAACATTTCATAAAAATCGCCTACGCGGTAGAACAAAATGCAATCCTTGTAATTGTCTTTGATTGCAAAGTACTGCTGCATCATTGGAGATATCTTCATATGGTTACCTTATAATATATTTAGGCAGCGGACCATGAATGGACACCGCTGCCTTTTGTGAGCTTAATTATTATTTGCCGAGTTTCTTGTTGTATGCTTCGATACCGAGCCTTATAAGCTCGGCTGCTCTTCTCATATCCTTCTGGTTGAGAACGTAAGCTATACGAATCTCGTCTTTTCCGAGTCCAGGTGTAGCATAGAAGCCTTCTGCAGGCGCAAACATTGCAGTTTCGCCGTTGTCTTCGAATTCTTCGAGCATAAACATAAGGAAGTCTTCAACATTGTCTACAGGAAGCTTAACGGTCATGTAGAAAGCTCCGCCAGGTTTACGGCATACGGTTCCAGGAATCTTCATGATTTCTTCGTAAGCCGCATCTCTTCTGCCGCAGTATTCTGCCTTAACTTCTTCGTAATATGACTGTGGAAGTCTGAAGAGTCCTACCGAACCGATCTGATCTACTGTCGATACGCAAAGTCTTGCCTGAGCTATCTTCATGGCGTTGCTCATGAATTCCTTGTTCTTGGAGATGAGGAGACCGATTCTTGCACCGCATGCTGAGAATCTCTTTGAAACTGAATCGATTATTATCACTCTGTCCGCATATTCAGGAAGCATGCCGAATGAAGTTACTTCTCTGTCATCATAAGCAAATTCTCTATATACTTCGTCTGCTATGATAAAGAGATCATGCTCTTTTGCGATTTCGCCGATGAGCTTCATCTCATCAAGTGTGAGTACGTTGCCGGTAGGGTTGCCCGGTGAGATGCAGCAGATAGCTCTCGTCTTTTCGTTGATAAGAGGCTCTATCTGTTCTCTTGTGGCATAAGTGAAGCCATCCTCCGCCTTTGTGGTAATAGGAACGATCTTGCCGCCGGCAGTAGTGAGGAATGTATGATAGTTAGTGTAGAAAGGTTCAGCGAGCAGAACTTCTTCACCCGGATTTACGAGAGTGAGGAATGCCATTGTAAGTGCTTCTGATCCTCCGTTTGTAACGATCATGTCTCCTCTTTCGAAGTTCATGCCGTAAGGCTTGTAGTAATCGATTACGGAATCCTGAAGAGCTGTAACTCCGCCTGATTCTGCATATTTGATTACTGCTTCATCATAAGCCTTGATTGCACCCATAAAACATTCAGGTGTTTCAACGTCAGGCTGACCGATGTTTAAGTGATATACTTTCTTGCCTGCTGCCTTCACTTTAGCTGCGATAGGATTGAATTTCCTGATCGGTGAAAACTGCATTTCCTGTACTCTGCTTGAAAATTTCATAGCAACTGTCTCCTTTTTTCAACAATAGTACTACAATAACTCTTTATGTGAGCATAAAACCACATTATTTATATAACTTTCTGTTATATTATAACCTATTTTTTTCGCTTTGTTAAGGCATAAAAGAAATTCAATATTCCCTTTTGCACCCGTTATCGGAGAGTAAGACAGACCTGCAGGGAAAAATCCGTTTTCCTCTGCGGAAGCGATAACTTTTTCTATTACTTCAATCTGTACGGATGGTTCTCTTACTATTCCTTTTTTGCCTACCTGTTCCCTTCCTGCCTCAAACTGTGGCTTGACAAGGCATACGAC
>JAEXBK010000042.1 GCA_023394035.1 Bacillota bacterium | reverse complement strand
GTATAGCAGAGCAAAACCTTTACGGTACAGCTGCCGGACTCGCACTTTCAGGTAAGACCGTATGCGCAGCGCCATTTGCGATGTTTGCGGCAGGCAGAGCCGTTGAAATAATAAGAAACTCTATCGGGTATACTGGGGCAAATGTAAAGGTCTGCGCTACTCACGCAGGAATAACCGTAGGCGAAGACGGGGCGAGCCATCAGACATTTGAGGATCTTGCTCTTATGCGCACGATCCCGGGTATGACGGTCGTTAACCCTTCCGATGCCGTAAGCACAAAAAAACTCATGAAGCAGGTTACGGATTTTTACGGACCGGCTTACGTAAGACTCGGCAGAGCTGCAGTTCCTATCTTTTACAAAGAAGATGACGAAATCGTACTTGGCAAGGGAAATCTTCTCCGTGAAGGTTCTGATGCGGCTGTAATAGCGACGGGAATAATGGTTGCCGAGGCCATGAAAGCGGCGGAGCTTTTGATGAACGACGGCATAGATGTACGTGTGATTGATGTTCACACGATTAAGCCTATTGACGAGGATATAATTATCAAGGCTGCTGAAGAGACAGGGGCAGTAGTAACGGCGGAAGAACATTCGGTTATCGGAGGTCTCGGATCGGCTGTTGCAGATGTTCTTTCAAGGAAATGCCCTACGCGTATGGAGATGGTAGGACAGAAAGACACCTTTGGCGAATCAGGTAAGCCGGAGGAACTGAAAGCTGCATACGGAATGACTTCGGAGGATATCATTTCGGCAGTAAAAAGACTTTTGGCTAAATAGGCATAGAGTAAAACAGAGCAAATGCGGCGAAAGGGAAATTCCGGAGCCGCATTTTTCACAGAAAATTCACGGAACACGAGAAAGTCAAGTGTTCCAAAACCGTGGAATTTGTAGTATAATCATATTATATGTAAGATTAAAAACCCGAAAGGTTTACAAATGATAGTATTCGATAATGTAACTAAATTCTACCACGATAACGTCGGCCTTGAGAATGCAAGCATCAGGATAGATGACGGCGATTTCGTGTTTCTTGTCGGCCCGAGCGGCGCAGGTAAGTCAACCTTTATCAGGCTTATCCTGAAGGAGATTGTACCTGATAGCGGAAGTATAACCGTGGACGGTCAGGAGGTAACCACATTAAGCAGCAGAGAGGTTCCTCATCTGAGGCGAAAAATCGGAATGGTATTTCAGGATTTCAGACTCCTTCCTAAGAAGACCGTTTTCGAAAATGTTGCTTTTGCTTTGGAAACGATTCATACAAGTCAGAGAAGGATAAGGAACAGAGTTCCTTCCACGCTTGAAATGGTAGGAATCAAGGATAAGGCGGACAAATACCCGGACGAGCTTTCTGCAGGAGAACAGCAGAGGGTTGCTATTGCCCGTGCGATAATAAACAAACCGTCAATTTTGATAGCGGACGAGCCTACGGGGAATCTGGATCCGGCGACGGCTCAGGGCATTATGGATCTGCTTGCCGAAATAAATAATATAGGCACGACCATAGTAATGGTTACACATGCCAAGGATATAGTCGATAAGATGAACAAGCGCGTCGTGGCAATCGAGGCGGGTCATATAGTGCGTGACGAATACGGAGAATACGGTTATTCATCGCAGCTTTCAGACACCGATTCGGACGCGGTAGAAGAAAAACAGGGTGACGTCAATGGTATATAATTTCAAGCAGGCTATGCAGCAGATTTGGCGTAACAAGGGCATGAGTGTCGCATCTTCTTTTGCCATTACGGCGATGATGCTTATACTCGGACTGTTCTTTGTAGTTACTGTAAATATAAATATGTTTACAGAGGTTTTGCGTAATAACTATAACGAGGTTGAAGTATTCCTCAAAGATAACGTCAAGGAATCAAGAGCCAAAGAAATAATGGGAATCATAGAAGTCAGCGGCGGAGTAAAAGATCTGAGGTATCGCAGCAAAGACGAGGCTATGGATATCATGAGAAAGCGTTGGGGTGAAAACGCATACATGCTCGACACTCTCGGAGAAAACTATTTCCCAAGCTCGATTGTTGCCACTGTAGATTCAATGGAGTCGGCAAACGATGTTATAGAATCGCTTAAGGACACCGAAGAGGTCGAAGATGTCAAGTACTACAAGGAAATCGTCGAAAAGCTCAGCAGAATAACCGGAGCACTTCAGATTGCGGCACTTGCAATAATGATATTCCTTGTAATCGTATCTGTCGTCATCGTTTCAAATACGATTAAGCTGACCGTATTCGCCCGCTCCAAGGAAATTGAAATAATGAAATACATAGGGGCGACAAACTGGTTTATACGCGGACCTTTCCTGACAGAGGGAATCATTCTCGGAATTGTTTCATCCGGAATTGCTTCGCTTATAACATTTTTCCTTTACAGACAGATAATAAGAACCGTCGGGAAATCGCTGATGACTATACTTGGAACGACACTTGTGCCTGCGGGATATCTGGCAAATAATTTGATTATTATATTCCTGGCTCTCGGAATAAGCATAGGCGCATGCGGAAGTATCATCTCAATGCGCAGGTTCCTGGATACCTGATGATAAAGGAGGTAGATTGGTGAAAGATATTTTAAGAAAGAAAAAGGCTTCATTCAAGTTCTTATGTGCACTTTTGGTAACTGTGATGATTGCTATGCAGCTTGCACCTTTAAGTGCTTACGCTGACGACAAAACGCAGGAGCAGCTGGACAACGTAAAGGCACAGCAGGCGGAAGCCGAAAAAGAAAAAGACGAGCTTACAAGCAACATCGAAAAATATAATGAGCAGCTTGCTGAAATCGAGAAGAATGTAAAGGCTGCCGAAACCGAAATAGGCGAGAAGCAGACAGAGATAGACGATCTTAATCTTCAGATAGAGGAAATGCAGGGGAATATAAGCACGCAGAAGAATAACCTCGGCCAGAGAGTCCGCACAATGTACAAGAACGGAGCAACTTCATTTCTTGATATTGTTTTCAACTCAAAAGACTTTTCCGAGCTGATGTCAAATGTGACACTTCTGCAGAGAATATACAGAAAAGACCAGCAGCTTCTTTCTGAGCTGGAAGATGCACACAAGCAGCTGGAGGACAAAAAAGAGGCTGTGGCAGCAGCTCAGAAAGAGATTGAAGCCTCAAAGGCGGTTCTCCAAGTCGAACAGAAATCATTTGACGAAGCAAAGGCAAAGCTTGAGGTAAGTCTTGCAGAGGTACAGAAAAAGGCAGAGGCATTTGCAGCAGAGGCTCAGGCGCTTGAGGCTGAAATCAAGGCTGAGCAGGAGCGTCTCGCGGCAGAAGCGGCAGAAGCGGCAGCTCAAGGCGGTGACACAGGCGGAGGATATTCTCAAGGCAGCGGTGTTCTCGGCTGGCCGGTAAGAGGTCCGCTGACATCATTTTTCGGATACAGAGATATGTCGGCATATGGATACGGATATTTCCATACAGGACTTGACATAGGCGTTTATACAGGCACGCCGGTATGCGCAGCAGACAGCGGCGTAGTAATGTCTCTTACCGGATGGTATGAACGCGGATACGGATGGGGAGTATTTATAGACCATGGAAACGGAATAGTTACGGTATACGGCCATAACAGCAGTCTTGCGGTAAGCCCGGGACAGACAGTTGCAAAGGGCGAGGTAGTGGCGTATTCAGGCTCTACAGGATGGTCAACAGGTCCTCACGTGCATTTTGAAGTCAGAGTAAACGGAGAATGTGTAGATCCGCTTCCTTATCTTGAATAAAGGAAAAATTGGATGCAGCTAAATGATGCTATCAGAAGGATACTGAGCGCAAGGGGCATAGTATCTGAAACCGATATAACCGAATTTTTCTCGGATAAACCTACGAAATTTTACGATCCATTCCTGCTTCACGATATGGAAGCAGGAGTGGATTTAATATTGTCGTCAATTGACGAAGGGCGTAAGC
>JAEXBK010000132.1 GCA_023394035.1 Bacillota bacterium | reverse complement strand
CTCGAAGAGATAACCTCATGTGTCGTAAGAGCACTTGATAATGTTATAGACCTTAACTTCTATCCTGTGCCTGAAGCCGAAATAACAAACAGAAAATACAGAGCAATAGGACTTGGCGTTTCAGGGTATCATCATATGCTTGCAAAGCACAAGATAAACTGGGAATCGGATGCTCATCTCGAATTTGCAGACAGAGTATTTGAAGATATAGGCTATGCTGCAGTCAAGGCGAGCTGCGAGCTTGCTGCCGAGCGCGGTACATACGACTTCTTCAAGGGCAGCGAGTGGGAAAGCGGAGAATACTTCGAAAGAAGAGCTTATGACTCTGATCGCTGGAATAAACTGAAGGCATCTGTCAAAGAGCACGGGGTTAGAAATGCATGGATAATGGCAACCGCTCCGACAAGCTCGACGTCGGTTTTGATAGGTACGACAGCAGGACTCGATCCTGTAATGAACAGATACTATCTCGAAGAAAAGAAGGGAGCCATCCTGCCGAGAGTTGCACCTGAACTGTCTATGGAAACATATTGGTACTACAAGCAGGCTCACTACATCGACCAGACATGGAGCGTCAAGGCTGCAGGAATAAGACAGAGACATATCGATCAGGCACAGAGCTTTAATTTCTGGATAACGAACGAATACAGAATGAGTCAGCTGCTTAATCTATATATCCTCGCATGGGAAAGCGGAGTAAAGACGGTTTACTATGTGCGCTCAAAAGCACTTGACCCTGAGGATTGCGACAGCTGTTCGGCATGATTAATTACGGAGGATAAAAATGAAAACAGAACAACTCATGAAGAAGCCGCTTTTTAATCCGGACGGCGACATAAACGTTATGAACAGAAGGCTTGTCAATTTTGATACTACTAACATTAATGACTTCAATAATATGAAGTACGAGTGGGTATCAGATTGGTACAGACAGGCCATGAACAACTTCTGGATTCCGGAAGAAATAAACATGAATCAGGATAAGAGCGATTATCCGAGGCTTTTGCCGGCGGAAAGAACAGCCTACGACAAAATCCTGAGCTTTCTCGTATATCTCGATTCTCTGCAGTCGGCAAACTTGCCGAATATAGGATCGTATGTAACGGCAAACGAAATAAACCTCTGTCTTTCCATACAGACCTTCCAGGAGTGCATACACAGCCAAAGCTACAGCTATATGCTCGATACAATATGCAATCCTACGGAGAGAAACGACATACTCTATCAGTGGAAGACTGACGAGCATCTTCTTAAGAGAAATACGTTTATCGGAGAGCTTTACAATGAATTCATGGAAAACAACGATATGCAGGGATTTCTCAAGGTATGTACGGCAAACTACATCCTCGAAGGAATCTATTTCTACTCGGGATTCATGTTCTTCTACAACCTCGGAAGAAACGGCAAGATGCCGGGAAGCGTACAGGAAATAAGATATATAAATCGTGACGAAAATACGCATCTTTGGTTGTTCAGAAATATCCTCGTTGAACTCAGAAAAGAAGAGCCGGAGCTGTTCAGCGAAGAAAATCTCGAAATGATAAAGGCGATGATAAGAGAAGGTGTTGAGCAGGAAATCGCATGGGGCAAATACGTAATAGGAAACGATATCCCGGGATTAAACGAGCAGATGGTAGAAGACTATATCCGCTATTTAGGGAATCTCAGATATTCCAATTTAGGGCTCGGTGTGCTCTATGAGGGGTATGAGGAAGAGCCTGAATCGATGAAGTGGGTAAGTCAGTACGCCGATGCGAATATGGTAAAAACCGACTTCTTTGAAGCGCGATCATCTGCATATGCGAAGAGCAGTGCAATCGAAGACGATCTGTAAAAATGTTATAAGCGATCTCGGTAAAAGCGATTTAATTGGAAATTGAGATGAGAAAATTCAGGTTTGATGCAATTATAGAAGCCGCAGAACAAAAGGGCGGAGCATATATCAGATTCCCGTATGATATAAGAAAAGAGTTCGGTAGGGGGAGAGTTAAAGTACATGTTGAATTTGACGGCATTCCATATGATGGGAGCATCGTAAATATGGGGATAAAGAATAATGACGGCTCAATCTGTTACATAATCGGCATACTGAAATCAATACGAGAAGAAATAGGTAAAAACCCGGAAGATATAGTAAGGGTAATTGTTGAAGAAATTTGATCAAATCATGGAGGTAAAGGCATGAACGAAAAAGCAATCAACAGAGTAAAGCGAATGGAGGATATCCTCGATTCACACGAAAAAACGGTTAATAATTTGATAAAGGCGCTTAGGGCTTATAAAAAAAGTCAAAAATCATATCTTGAGTTAAGGGAATATTACGACGGGGAAGAATGGTTTGAGGATATTGAAGCGTATGAAAAGGGCGATATTCCTAAAGATAGTAAATGTGGAGTGCTGAGCGAGGATGCGGTGTTCAATCTGATCGGAGACAATATTGATGCGGCAATTGAGATGCTTGAAGTCGCAACAAAGGTAATAAAGGCACACTAAGTCATAAGTCTGAAATCACGGCGCTCACTGTCGAGCAATCCGTCGGCTTTCATGGCTTTGATTTCGCGCATCATCTGCATATGCGAAGAGCAGTGCAATCGAAGACGATCTGTAAAAATGTTATAAACGGTCTTATTTGGGTAAAAAAGCCATGAGACCGTTTTTTTGTTAGGCGGAATAAGGTAAAGGTGGATTGGATGACAGACATATTTGAGACACTTGCGAAAAGATTCAACGAAAATATAAACAGGCACGAAGGTATCGAGTGGGATGATGTAATCAAAGCACTTAAGGCGGATACGCGAGCTTTGGAGATCGTTTCTCAAATGGAAGGGACAGGAGGCGAGCCGGATGTAATTTCATATGAAAACGGTTCTTATATCTTTTGCGACTGCGTAAAAGAAATTCCGAAGGAAAGAATGAGCCTTTGCTATGATGAAGAAGCTTTGAACAAGAGAAAGACGAATAAACCTAAGGGAAGCGCGGAAGGAATGGTAAAAGCGATAGGAGCAGAGCTGACAGACGAAGCTATGTACCTTCTTCTACAGTCAAAATCGCCGGTGGATCTTAAAAACTCAAGCTGGATATCAACTCCTGAAGAGGTAAGAAGGCTTGGCGGTGCGATTTTCGGAGACAGAAGATTTAATCGTGTGTTCATATACCACAACGGTGCTGAATCATATTATTCATCAAGAGGCTTCAGGACATACGTCAAAGTAAAAGCCGTTTAAGTCATCAGTCTGAAATCACGACGTTCACTGTCGAGCAGCCCGTCGGCCTTCATGGCTTTTATTTCTCGCATCATGGCCGATCTGTCAACCCTTAGATACTCGGCGAGCTGACTTAAGCTTGTAGGTATTGTGAATACGATGGAATTGACATTGGCACTTGCTGCACGACCACGCTTTTTTATCTCGGCTGATCTTATACATTTGAGATATGTGATAAGCTTGGAACGGATACTTGGCTGACCGAGTATCGAAATATGAAGCGAAAGCTCCTGTGACCGTTGTGCGGCCATTATAAACAGGTTACTGATGAGCTGACTGTGGTGTGGACATACGTTTGAACAAGGCGTGATGATGTGATTGTAGTCTACAAACAAAACGTTGCAATCGGTTTCTGCGGTTACGACATATTCAAAAGCGTCAAGGGGAAGAGAAAAAATACATCCGAAGACATCTCCCTCATGATAATTTTCTACGAGAGCGACAGTACCTTCGGAATTGAAAAGCTCAAGGCGTGCCGAGCCCTTTTGGAGGACGGCGACATCCTTGATTTCGTCATCGGAGTAGGTAAGTATCGTTTCACCGGCTGAATACTTATTTCTGACCGGCTTGAAGCAAGGAATCATGTTCCTGATACTTTCATCTGAAATATTGTACAGAAGTGTTCGTTTATCCATATCATTTCTCCGCATTATTTCTATAAATTATAACACAAATGTTGCATATGCAACAACATTAAAAAACGTTTGCAAATATAATTAGCATATAAAATTAGCAGATAATTCAAATTCTATTGCATTTACATTTAAGGGGGCAAAGATATGATTTTTAAAACAACTGATGCTCATGAAGAATTCAGAGCGAAGATCAGGGAATTCGCAGAAGCAGAGATAAAGCCTATCGCTTTTACTCTCGATCAGAAAAACGAGTTTCCGCATGATGCAGTAAAGAAAATGGCAAAGAACGGATGGCTCGGTATTCCTTATCCTAAGGAATACGGCGGACTCGGATTGGATGCCATGAGCTATGCGATAGCTGTTGAAGAGCTCGCAAGAGTAGACGGCGGCGCAGGCGTAATCCTTTCTGCACATGTTTCACTCGGTGCTTATCCTATCGCCGCATTCGGAACCGAAGAACAGAAAAAGAAATACCTCGTTCCGCTTGCAAAGGGCGAAAAGCTCGGTGCATTCGGACTTACCGAACCTAATGCGGGCTCAGATGCAGGCGGCACAGAAACTACTGCTGTATTGCAGGGTGACCACTACATCCTAAACGGCGGAAAGATATTTATCACAAATGCGCCTATAGCTGATACATATGTAGTATTTGCGCTTACAACACCTAATATCGGAACACGCGGCATAAGCGCATTCATCGTAGAAAAAGGCTGGGAAGGCTTTGAGTTCGGAGACCACTATGACAAGATGGGTATACGTTCATCATCAACGGCTGAACTGATCTTTAACGATGTAAAGGTTCCTAAGGAAAATCTTCTCGGCAAGGAGGGACAGGGCTTCAAGATCGCCATGTCAACACTTGACGGAGGTCGTATAGGAATAGCTGCTCAGGCTCTCGGAATTGCACAGGGTGCTTACGAGCATGCTGTAGAATATGCACTCGAAAGAATTCAGTTCGGAATTCCTATCGCACATCAGCAGATAAACTCGTTCAAGATTGCAGATATGGCAACTAAACTCAGATGTGCAAGATATCTGATCTACTCGGCTGCAGAGCTCAAGGAAAACCACGAGCCTTTCGGAATGGAATCGGCTATGGCTAAGCAGTATGCTTCTGATTGCGCTCTCGAAATCTGTAACGATGCACTTCAGATCTTCGGTGGAACAGGCTACCTCAAGGGTATGGAGGTTGAACGTGCTTACCGTGATGCTAAGATCACCACTATTTACGAAGGCACAAACGAGATTCAGAGAGTTGTAATCGCATCTCACATACTCGGAAAAGCTCCTAAGCAGAATACCGTTGCAGCTAAAAAAGGCGGACCTATCACAGGGGCAAGAAAGAAGATAATTTTCGGAAGCGGATCGGCTCAGGAAAAGGTTGATCAGCTCGTTGAAGCACTCAAGGGCGACGGCTTTGATTTTACAGTAGGAATAGATATTGATACGCCTATAGTTGAAGCTGACAGAGTAGTTTCGGCAGGTAAGGGTATAGGCGAGAAGAAGAACATGAAGCTGATCGAGGATCTTGCAAAGCAGGCAGGCGCTGCTGTAGGATCGTCAAGACCGGTTGCCGAATCACTCAAATACGTTCCGCTTAACAGATATGTAGGAATGTCTGGGCAGAAATTTACCGGTAACCTTTATATCGCATGTGGTATATCGGGAGCAGGTCAGCATCTAAAGGGAATCAAGGATGCGAACACGATAGTTGCTATCAACAAGAACAAAAATGCTCCTATATTCAAGAATGCCGATTACGGCATAGTAGGAGACCTTATGGAAATCCTCCCGCTTCTTACAAAGGCTCTTGATAACGGAACCGAAAAGAAACCGGCTCCGCCGAGAGTTAAGATGAAGAAGGCTACGATCCTTAAGGATGCTTCACCGTTTACAACATATGTTTGCCTCGGATGCGGACATGAATATGATCCTGAGATTGGCGATATCGAAGGCGATGTTGCTCCGGGAACGACTTTTGAAGCACTTCCTGAAGAATGGATCTGCCCTGTATGCGGAGAAGAAAAAACACAGTTTATAGAAGTCGAAAAGAAAGCTAAGGAGGATAAGTAATGCATTGCGTAAGAAAAGTAACGGATGACCTGTTTTGGGTCGGAGCGAATGATAAGAGACTTCATTTGTTCGAGAATATTCATCCGATAGAAGACGGTGTTTCTTATAACTCATATCTTCTTCTTGATGAAAAGACGGTGCTCTTTGATACCGCCGACTGGTCTGTAGGAAGACAGTTCCTTGAGAACGTAGAATATGTTCTTGACGGAAGAAAGCTTGACTACATGGTAATAAACCATATGGAGCCGGATCACTGCGCTTCAATGGAGGAAATCCTTTTGAGATACCCTGAAGTACAGGTGATCTCGACCGAAAAAGCTTTTATGCTGATGAACCAGTTCGGATTTAACGTAGGTGAGAATTTTATTCAGGTTACCGAAGGTGATACGATGAGCTTCGGTAAGCACACGGTCGCATTCGTGCTTGCTCCTATGGTTCACTGGCCTGAGGCTATGGTTACATTTGACGTTACAAACGGTGTACTCTTTGCCGCAGATGCGTTCGGATCATTCAAATCACTCGACGGCGTACTCTTTGCCGATGAAGTTGATTTTGACAGAGATTGGATCGACGAAGCAAGAAGATACTACACGAATATCGTAGGAAAGTACGGTCCTGAGGTAATGCACCTTCTTAAGAAGGCTCAGACTATCGACATCAAGATGCTCTGTCCTCTTCACGGACCTGTATGGAGAAAGGATATAGGATATATCCTCGACAAGTACATCCACTGGGCTACATACGAACCTGAAGAAAAGGGTGTGCTCGTTGTTTACGCTTCAATGTATGGAAACACTGAATCTGCAGCACAAATCCTCGCAGCTAAGCTCCACGAAAAAGGACTGCACAACGTAAGAATGTTTGACGTATCAAAGACACATTGCTCATATTTGATCGGAGAAGCATTCAAATACAGCCATATGGCACTGCTTTCCGTAACTTATAACCTGAATCTCTTCCCACCTATGGAGAATTTCATTCAGGATATGAAGCGTCTTAACCTCCAGAAACGCGTCGTTGCCGTCGTAGAAAACGGATCATGGGCACCGCAGGCAGGAACTGTAATGCACGAGATTCTCGATTCCATGAAGCAGATAACGATTTTGAATGAGGAAGTATCAATCCAGTCGTCAGTCAATCAGACCACATATGATGAGCTTGATGCACTTGCAGAAAGCATAATCGACTCGATGAAACAGAGCTACTGATAATATCGGTTAATCCGGCATAGATGTCGGGGCGGCAAGAAAACCTTGCTGCCTCGATGTTTTTTATCTGTTTCAAGTGTTTATACACATCTCTAGGCTTGAACGAAATCAGAAAACTCGAAATAAAAAGGTGGAAATCCACCTAAATTATTTATCTTTTATTGATTGCTTCTCGATTTATGATATGAGGAAGAGGTATTAACAGTTAGTGAACTAGAAGCCTATAAAAAGAAACCGGTTTATGATGAAGAGCTACGGGTCTGTTTATATGATAAGAAAAATAATGCTATGTGGTACAGTATCGTTCATGATAATGAAGCAATATTTAACTATTTGGATATATTGAGGAATATGTTTCAAAAGAGCGACAAGGGTTATAATATTACTATAAAAACAATACTGAATGAATATATATAATAGGAGGAAATACAATGCTCGAAATAGGAACTAAGGCGCCGGAGTTTTACTTACCTGATCAGAATGGCGATATGCATAGACTTGAGGATTACAGAGGTAAAAAGGTTATACTTTATTTTTATCCGAAAGACAATACACCGGGATGCAGCAAACAGGCATGCGGATTCGGAGAACTCTATCCGCAGTTTACAGAAAAAGGAGCTGTTGTGCTTGGTGTAAGCAAAGACAGTGTTGCATCTCATAAGAAGTTTGAAACCAAATTCGGAATTCCGTTCACACTTCTTTCGGATCCGGAGCTTCAGGCAATACAGGCATATGATGTTTGGAAAGAAAAGATGAATTACGGCAAGAAATACGTCGGAATAGTGCGTTCAACATACTTAATTGACGAAAAAGGGATTATCGTCAAAGCATTTAATAACGTAAAGGCGGCAGATAATCCGAACCAGATGATGAAAGAACTATAGAAGATATAAAGACATAAAGGTATTATGAATACGCAAGGAAAGTATAGGGCGATTTTTTATGCAATATGTGCGGCTTTGTGCTATGCACTTAGCACTCCGTTTTCAAAGCTTTTGCTTGAAGAAACAGGACCGGTCATGCTCGCCGCATTTTTGTATATAGGTGCAGGCTTAGGTATAGGCGCATTTTATATACTGAAAAATGAAAAGGATAATAAGCTTTCTTCGAAAGATTTTCCGTACACGGCAGGAATGGTGGTGCTCGATATAATTGCGCCGATACTTTTGATGCTGGGTCTTAAGTTTACTTCTTCGGCACATACGTCGCTTCTGAACAATTTTGAGATAGTTGCAACGAGCATAATCGCTTTTTTGATATTCAAAGAAAAAATATCAAAAAAACTTTTGGCAGGCATCGCTCTTGTTACGATAGCAAGTATGATACTTTCCTATGAAGGCTTAGAAGGATTAGGCTTCTCATGGGGATCTGTTCTCGTCCTTGCAGCAGCGGCTTGCTGGGGGCTCGAAAACAACTGTACTAGAATGATATCATCGAAGAATACATTTGAGATCGTTGCGGTAAAGGGGATTTTTTCCGGAAGCGGAGCACTTTTAGTGGCATGGATTGTCGGCGAAAAAATGCCGTCCTTTATTTATGCGGTAGTGATAATGATTCTCGGATTCTTTTCGTATGGCATGAGTATCCATCTTTACATAAAGGCACAGGAAATGCTCGGAGCGGCAAAGACGAGCGCATTTTATGCTATTGCACCGTTTGCCGGCGTTTTGCTTTCTGTGGTTTTACTTAATGAAAAACTTGGCATGCGGTTTTTTGCAGCGTTAACGGTAATGGCTGCCGGCTCGGCGGTAGTGATTGCAGATACTATAGAGAGGTATCACAGTCATATGCATACTCACTTCATTGTTCACTATCACGGAGGGAGTATTCATACGCACACTATAGAGCATAGCCATGCTCACAGACACATTTCAAATTGCGGCAGGCATATTCACATTCATCATAATTAGTTTATATCTCTTTACACTTTGTTATTTTTTCCGGCGAAAGGGTAAATAATATATATTGGCTGCAAGAATTGTCTTTTTAAGGA
The DNA here is from genome assembly GCA_023394035.1 of Bacillota bacterium. Lineage (GTDB taxonomy): Bacteria > Bacillota > Clostridia > Peptostreptococcales > Anaerovoracaceae > Eubacterium_B. The sequence continues at coordinate 2,038 of JAEXBK010000132.1, read as the reverse complement.
AAGGATAATATAAATGAAAAGAATGATAACTGATAGGGTGACCGGCTTCAGGACACAGGACGGTGCAGGAGTCAGCCTCGTAAGGGTTCTGGGCAACAGGACAACCGATAAATTTGACCCTATACTGATGCTTGACTCGTTTGACAGCGTAGATCCGGAAGAATATACTGCGGGATTTCCTATTCATCCTCACAGAGGCATCGAAACCGTAAGCTACATATGGCGCGGCAAGATGATGCACAAGGACAGCATGGGAAATTCGGATACCATAGGCGACGGAGAGGTTCAGTGGATGAACTCCGGTTCAGGGATAATGCACGAGGAGCAGCTTCCTGCATCCGAAAGAATGCTCGGAGTTCAGCTTTGGCTCAACCTTCCTGCTTCTGCAAAGATGAGCAAGCCTTATTATAAGAGCATCAAAAACGACGAAATAGCAGAAATCCCGTTTGAAGGAGGATACTTAAGACTTATATCGGGACGATATAAGGAATACCAAGGCTATCAGGGCGAGCATCTGAAGCTGGATTATTACGACCTCCATATAGAAAAGAGCGGAGAAGTGACGATAGAAACCGACTCGGATGATTCGGTAATGCTGTTTACACTGCTTGGAAATGCCGTAATTGATGGCGAAATGATACCGGAAAAAACGGCAGTTAAGCTAAGCAACGGTGACAGCATCACAATAGCCGCAGGTGACGAAGCATCACAGGTACTTTTTATCGCTTCAAAGGCACTTAATGAGCCGATAGCTTGGGCAGGACCTATCGTGATGAACACAAGAGATGAGCTTGATCAGGCATTTGCCGATCTTTCAAACGGCAGCTTCATCAAAAACGATATAGATTATTAATAAAAGGATTATCAATATATATAATATATATGATATATAGTAAGGTATAGTTAATTCAAAGTAAGCAATGGCAATGTTGATATACGCAAATATTTAATATATAATATTTGTGTAGCACAAATATTGTTATTAACAAAACAATTACGAACGGAGGAAACAATATGAGTAATAAATACGCAGGAACACAGACAGAGAAAAACCTTGAAGCTGCTTTTGCAGGAGAGTCACAGGCAAGAAACAAATATACATATTTTGCTTCAAAGGCAAAGAAAGAGGGATATGAACAGATCGCGGCACTCTTCCTTAAGACTGCTGAAAACGAAAAGGAACACGCTAAGCTTTGGTTCAAGGAGCTTAACGGAATCGGATCAACACCTGAGAACCTCGAAGCTGCTGCGGAAGGCGAAAACTACGAATGGACTGACATGTACGAAGGTTTTGCAAAGACTGCAGAAGAAGAAGGCTTCAAGGAACTTGCGATCAAGTTCAGAGGCGTTGCCGCCATCGAAAAACATCACGAAGAGAGATATCGTAAGCTTCTCCAGAATGTTGAAACGGCAGAAGTCTTTAAGCGCAGCGAAGTTAAGATCTGGGAATGCCGCAACTGCGGACACCTTGTTGTCGGAACAAAGGCTCCTGAAGTATGTCCTGTATGTAATCATCCACAGAGCTATTTTGAAATCTCTGCAGAAAATTATTAAAGAGAACACAAAACATATCGCGGCTGCTTTAAGGCAGCCGCTTTTTATGGTATATTAATATAGGTTAGTTGTATGAATTTATAAAACGGAAAGATTATTGATGAGAACCGAAATACACGGAGGCAATATACACAAATACGATCATAAGGTAACGGATTTTTCGGCGAATCTGAATCCGCTTGGAATGCCGCAGTCGGTCAAAACCGCCGTTTTGGAAAGCATAGCGGAATATGAATGTTATCCCGATCCCGACAGCACGGAAATCAGAGAGGCTATATCAAAACACTATGGTGTAGGATTTGATTCGGTTTGCTGCGGAAACGGTGCTGACGACATAATCTACCGCATAGCAGGGAGCTTAAAGCCGCAGAAGGCGGTTTTGTTTGCCCCGTCGTTTTACGATTATTCATCCGCACTTGAACTTGCAGGAACAGAAATTTCAAGAATTTTCCTGAGAAATGAGGACGGCTTTTATATGGACGAT
>JAEXBK010000080.1 GCA_023394035.1 Bacillota bacterium | reverse complement strand
ATTCCCCCGTGTAAGCGAATCCCTTATCAAAAATATTTTAATATCACCATGAAATAAAATCAACACATGTACACAAAATGCGTAAAAGATTTAATGCGTTTCCCTTTGCATACGCACCTTGTTTATTGTAGAATACAGATAGGAATAAGGGAGGGCGGATACATGCCGAGACTTAAAACAAAAAAAATCAATGAAACCTCAAAAAAAGCGATTATCAAAGAGATACGAACATTTGTCCTGCTCTCCGCCGGTGCTTTCCTGTTTGCCTTTAACCTCATAAGCTTCGTTCGAACCGGCGATCTGTTCCCAAGCGGATTTTCGGGGGTAGCCGTACTTATACAAAGAATTCTCGCCAAATATCTTTCCATAAACATTCCGTTCACCGTTTTGTATATACCCGTCAATCTTCCGCCCGTATACATAGGATTCAAATACATAGGGAAGAGGTTCACCTTCTATTCTCTATATGCGATAGTTCTCATGTCGGTAATCGCAGATATACTTCCAACTGTAAAAATCACTTCTGATATGCTTCTCATAGCGGTATTCGGCGGTATCCTGAACGGAGTTGCCGCAACCCTCTGCCTTCTGTCGGGAGCGAGCGGAGGAGGAGTGGACTTTCTTTCGATTTTCTTTTCGGAGAAGAAGGGAATCGATATGTGGAATTATATTCTCCTTGGAAACGTCGCGCTTCTGCTCATTGCCGGATTCCTGTTCGGTTGGGAGGCAGCCCTTTACTCCATCATTTTTCAATTCGTGGCGACCCAGATCCTTCATACCTTATACAAGCGTTACCAGAAGCATACGTTGCTTATTATCACTGAAAAAGCCGAGGAGGCTTATCACAGGATAAACGAGCTCACTCACCACGATGCAACGATATTTAAAGGCACCGGCTGCTACGAAGGAGCCGAGAGACAGATGCTCTATTCCGTAGTCAGCTCCGATGAAGTATCACAGGTCATCAAAGTCATCCACGAGGTCGACCCTTCCGCCTTTATCAACAGTTTGAGAACGGAACAAATCGAAGGAAGATTTTATCGTCCGGAGAGATAGCCCTCTTTATCACACTAACGCAATGCCGCAATACTGTGTCAGAACACAGATTTGCGGTTATTTTTTTGTGCATTTTTGTTGAATATCCCCTTTTTGCATAGTATACTTTGGATATATCAACCGTACATATTTTATATATTACAGGAGAAAGAGAATGAACAATCCTAAGGATATCAAAACCGTCCTGATCGACGGTCACAGCCTCACTTTAGAGAAATTTATAGCCGTAGCGCGTTTTGATGCAAAGGTAGAGCTTTCGGAAGAAGCGCTTAACGCCATGAAACGCTCAAGAGCCTTAGCGGAAAAGATTGCATCCGAAAAACGCGTTGCATATGGAATCACAACAGGTTTCGGTGATTTTGCGACAGTTGCCGTTCCGGAAGAGCTTTCAAATCAGCTATCCACGAATCTTATACTCAGCCACTGCACGGGAACGGGTGAGCCTTACAGCAGAGAACAGGTAAGGGGAATGATGCTCCTCCGCGCAAACGCTCTTGCGGTAGGCATCAGCGGAGTACGTCCGATCCTCGTTCAGATCCTGATTGAAATGCTCAACAAGGGCGTTACGCCTTACATTCCTCAGAAGGGTTCACTCGGCGCATCAGGCGATCTTGCACCGCTTTCACACATGGGTCTTGTCCTTTTAGGAAGAGGCGAAGCGTATTTTGACGGCGAGCTTCTTTCGGGTAGCGCAGCAATGGCAAGAGCCGGCATAGAAACCGTGGATACTCTCGTATGTAAAGAAGGACTCGGTATAACTAACGGAACATGCGCAATGACGAGCGTAGGAGCACTCAATCTCTACGATACGATAGGCGCGGCAAAGCTCGCGGATCTCATCTGCTCGCTCACATTTACATCGCTTACAGGTCAGCTCAACGCCTTTCAGGAGCGTATGCACACGGTAAGAGGTCATAAGGGTCAGATAGGCGTTGCAAAGAACATTCGCCTTCTCACCGAGGGAAGCGAAATCCTGAAGAACTGTCAGGGCGCCCGCGTTCAGGATGCTTACGCGCTCAGATGCATCCCGCAGGTTCACGGTGCGATCCGCGACTCCCTTGAATACATAAAGAGCAAGGTAGACATCGAGCTCAACGCCGTTACGGACAACCCGCTTCTCTTTGAAGAAGACGAAGCCGTAATATCCGGAGGAAACTTCCACGGCGAGCCGATGGCGCTTCCTTTCGACTTTCTCGGCATCGCTTGCTCCGAAATAGCAAGCATTTCCGAGCGCAGAATAGAAAGAATGGTAAATGCACAGCTTTCAAACGGGCTTACGCCATTTTTGACGACTGACGGCGGCATAAACAGCGGCTACATGATAGTTCAGTATACCGCTGCTTCTATGGCTTCCGAAAACAAGGTGCTCGCTCATCCTGCATGTGTCGATTCGATCCCTTCCTCTGCAAATCAGGAGGACTTCGTATCAATGGGTACAACGGCGGCAAGAAAATCGGGCACGATACTTGATAACACGCTTTCGGTTCTCGCGTATGAACTTCTTACGGCGTGTCAGGCAATCGACATAAGACGCCTCGAGGGCAAGTACGGAAAAGGTCTTTCGCCTGTCGGAGAAGCCGTATTTGAAAGAGTGCGCAAGGATGTTGAATTTATGGAAGTTGACCGCGAGCTTTGGTCTGACATTCAGGCAGTCGAAAGGCTCGTAAGAAGCGGCGAGCTTCTCGATATAGCAGAGGAAATGGTTCCTGATTTCGAATAGGAGGATCTTATGGAAAACCTTTACAAAGACGCAGTGACCGTCAGGCTTGATGACAAGCTCCCGGAATACCCGGAATTTCAGGAAGGTCTGCGCAGAGCACCGCGCCGTGAGGCTCATCTTACGGAAGCCGACAAAGCGCTCGCAATCAAAAACGCGCTCAGGTACATACCTTCACAGCATCACGAACAGATGGCAAAGGAATTTGCTCAGGAGCTCGAAGAGCACGGCAGAATCTACGGCTACAGATTCAGACCGGAAGGCGCACTCTCCGGAAAGCCTATACACGAATACAAGGGTAACTGCATAGAAGCGAAAGCGTTTCAGGTAATGATAGACAACAACCTCGATTTTGATGTCGCACTCTATCCTTACGAGCTCGTAACATACGGCGAAACCGGTCAGGTATGCCAGAACTGGATGCAGTACCGTCTCATAAAGAAATATCTCGAGGTAATGACCGATGAACAGACTTTAGTCGTAATGTCGGGTCATCCGCTCGGACTTTTCCATTCGCACAAGCTCGCACCGCGCTGCATAATAAGCAACGGTCTGATGATCGGCGGCTTTGATGATCAGAAAAACTTCAATCGTGCGGCAGCTCTCGGTGTTGCAAACTACGGACAAATGACAGCCGGCGGCTGGATGTACATAGGCCCTCAGGGTATCGTGCACGGCACGTTTAACACTCTCCTTAACGCCGGAAGACTCAAACTCGGTATTCCTGCCGACGGAAATCTTGCAGGACGCCTCTTCGTTTCTGCCGGACTCGGCGGCATGAGCGGCGCTCAGGGTAAGGCTGCGGAAATCGCAGGTGCCGTTTCGATCATAGCCGAAGTCGATGACTCCCGTATCGAAACGAGATATTCGCAGGGCTGGGTAAGCGAAAGAACCGCTTCTCTCGACGAAGCGCTCGAGCTTGCAAAGAAGCACCTTGACGCAAAAACACCTTGTGCAATCGCATATAACGGCAACATCGTCGATCTGCTCGAATACCTCTATGACAACAACATTCATATTGACCTTCTCAGCGATCAGACATCGTGCCACGTTCCTTATGACGGCGGATATTGCCCTCAGGGACTCACATTTGAGCAGCGCACGGAAATGCTCGACAAGGATCCGGAAGGCTTCAAGGTTTTAGTCGACAAAACACTCAAGCATCACTATGAACTCATATCAAAGTTCCACGAAAGAGGTACTTACTTCTTCGACTACGGTAACAGCTTCCTGAAAGCTGTCTTTGATGCAGGCGTTACATCAATATGCAAAAACGGCGAAAACGACTTGGACGGTTTTGTTTTCCCTTCATATGTAGAGGACATTTTAGGACCTTGCCTGTTCGACTTCGGCTACGGACCTTTCCGCTGGTGCTGTCTGTCACGCAAACCTGAGGACTTAGACAAAACCGACGCCGCAGCTGCGGAATACATACTCGCCAACAACAGACGCTATCAGGATTACGACAACTACGTATGGGTACGCGACGCAAAGAAGAACAAGCTCGTCGTAGGAACGCAGTGCAGAATCCTCTATCAGGACGCACTCGGCCGCATGAGCATAGCGCTTAAGTTCAACGAAATGGTAAGAAACGGCGAAATCGGACCTGTAATGCTCGGACGCGATCACCACGACACGGGCGGCACGGATTCACCTTTCCGCGAAACTTCAAATATCAAAGACGGCTCTAACATCATGGCGGAAATGGCTACGCAGTGCTACGCCGGAAATGCGGCACGCGGCATGAGCCTTATCGCTCTCCATAACGGCGGCGGCACAGGTATCGGAAAAGCCATAAACGGCGGTTTCGGCATGGTGCTCGACGGATCCGAGCGCGTAGATACGATCCTCAGAATGTCGATGCCGTGGGATACGATGGTCGGGGTTGCAAGACGTGCGTGGGCAAGAAATGAAAACGCCCTCTCAACGGCTGCGGAATACAACAAGCTCTACGAGGGAAAGGACCACATCACTCTTCCTGAGATAGCAGATGACAGCATCATCGAAGCGGCACTCAAGTCCGTTTTGGAGAAATAGACATGAATAGACTTCTTATTTACAACATCGGCACGCTTGCGACACCTCTCGGAAACGCCGCAAAATGCGGAGATGAGCAAGGCAGAATCAAACTCATGCAAAACGCATGGGTGTTGGCTGAAGACGGCCTGATCAAAGCCTGCGGCAAAGGTGCCTCTCCCGATTTTGACGATGCCGAAAAAATAGATGCAGACGGAGCGCTCGTAACTCCGGGTCTAATAGACGCACATACGCATCTCGTTTTCGGCGGATGGCGCCAAAACGAGCTCGCACTCAAGCTTCGCGACGTACCTTATTTAGAAATTCTGAAGCAGGGCGGCGGAATAATATCAAGCGTAAAGGCTACGCGCGCCGCATCGCCTAAGGAGTTAGAAGAAAAGGCCGAAAAGGTTCTCGATGACATGCTCGGCTTCGGCGTTACTACCGTCGAAGCAAAGAGCGGCTACGGGCTCGATATTGAAACGGAGCTGAGGCAGATGAATGTCGTAAAGAGCCTTAACAAGAGGCTTGCCATAGATCTCGTTTCAACATATATGGGAGCTCATGCTCTTCCACCTGAATACAAGGAGGACAGGCAGGGCTATATAGATCTCATCTGTAACGGCATGATCCCTATGGTCGCGCGCGAAACCCTCGCCGAGTTCTGCGATATATTCTGTGAGGATGCCGTATTCACCGCAGGGGAATCGCGTGTAATTCTCGAATGTGCAAAGGAACACGATCTCGGACTCAAGATACACGCCGATGAAATCTACGATATAGGCGGAACGGCTATAGCAGGCGAGCTTCATGCTGCATCTGCGGAGCATCTCATAAAATGCACAGACGAAGGCATAAAAGCTCTTGCGGACGGAGGAACGGTCGCTTGTCTCCTTCCTGCCACGAGTCTTTATCTCGGCGCCGATTTTGCTCCGGCAAGAAAGATGATAAACGCCGGCGTGCCTGTGGCTTTGGCTACGGATTTCAATCCGGGTTCATGCCCGAGCAGCAATATACAGCTCGTAATAAATCTGGCATGCCTCAAGTACAGGATGACTCCAGAAGAGGTTCTGACCGGAGTTACCCTAAACGCCGCAGCGGCAATAGGCCGTGCGGAAAAGGCAGGAACGATAGAAGAGGGAAAGGCTGCCGATCTCGTCATCTGGGATGCGCCGGACCTCAATTACATATGTTACAGAATGGGCTCAAATCTCGCCCGTACAGTTATAAAGAACGGAAAACCCGTTGCAGGAAAGTTTTGATAGGAGGCAGCAATGGCAAAGTTAGTTGAATGTATACCTAATTTCAGTGTTAGCAAGGAGCAGGACGAAAAGGTCTATCAGGGTCTCGTCGATGTTGCGGAGAGTATCCCGGGATGTACTTTGATGGACGTGCAGTCGGACGGAAGCCACAACAGATGCGTTTTCACGCTCGTAGGAAAGCCTGAAGCTATCGAGGAAGTCGCTTTCAGACTCTGCGAAAAGGCTACTCAGACTATAGATATGACAAAGCATGTAGGTCAGCACCCTCGCATGGGCGCAACCGACGTAATTCCTTTTGTTCCGACTATGGATATGACGGTTCAGGAATGTATCGATATGTCAAAGCGCGTAGCACAGCGCATCTGGGATGAGCTTAAGGTTCCTTCATTCCTTTATGAAGATTCCGCTACGTCACCTGATCGCGTAAACCTTGCAAAATGCAGAAAAGGTCAGTTCGAGGGTATGCCTGAAAAGCTTCTCCAGCCTGAATGGGCTCCTGACTACGGCGAAAGAAAAATTCATCCGACAGCAGGCATAACGGCTATCGGTGCTCGTATGCCGCTTGTCGCATTCAATGTCAATCTCAATACATCAGATCTTTCTATCGCAGATAAGATCGCAAGAGCGATACGCGGTTCATCCGGCGGCTTCAAATACTGCAAGGCTATCGGCGTAATGCTCGAGGACAGAAACATCGCTCAGGTTTCCATGAACATGGTAAACTACGAAGGAACTCCGCTTTATTACGCATACGAAATGATCCGCACTCTTGCAGATCGTTACGGTGTCGGCATAATCGGAAGCGAAATCGTAGGACTCGTGCCGGCGAAGGCTCTTATAGACTGCGCAGATCACTATCTCAAAATCGAAAATTTCGACTGCCACAACCAGGTTATGGAATATCATCTGATCGGAGAATAAACATGGAAAACAACAAGCTCATATCACTTTCCGTTGCGGATTTTGCAGGCGTTCTCGCCTCTGATGCACCTGCACCGGGCGGCGGAAGCGTCGCTGCACTTGCCGGAGCTCTCGGAGCCGCACTTTCATCAATGGTCGCAAAGCTGACACTCTGCAAGGAAAAATACGACGATCACCGCGAACAGACGGAATCTATCAAAACTCTCGCTGGCGATTTAGCCGCAAGACTGATCAAAGCCGTAGATGCTGACACAGAGGCTTATACGCTCGTAAGCGATGCCTTTGCAATGCCAAAGGGAACTGACGAAGAAAAAGCAGCGCGTTCAGCCGCAATTCAGAGCGGAATGAAGGCTTGCACGGAATCGCCGCTTGCAATAATGGAGATGTCGCTCGAAGCTCTCGAAATGATTTCTTCACAGGCATCATGCTTCAACACTAACACCGCAAGCGACCTCGGCGTTTCGGCACTCAGCCTCTGCACCGCATTAAGGGGCGCGTGGCTCAACGTCCTTATCAACATCGGAAGCCTCAAGGACAAGGAGCTCGCTACTTCGTTCAGAGCAAAAGGCGAAGCTATCCTCGAAAAGGGCGAAGCCCTCTCTGACAGCGTCTACAAAAGCATGCTGCAGATTGTACAGGAATAATATTCTTCTATAGCATAAAGAGCTGCACACCAATCCACTTTCGGTGCTTGGTGTACAGCTCCTTTTTCGTTAACGATATTTGCCTATATTCCCATCCTGCTGAAATTCATGCCCAATACATCTTCTACTTCTTCATGTTACTTTCCTTAAATTTTGATGATTTTACAACCGTAAATTATCTATATTTTTATACGTGCTTCGCTTAGCATCCGCGCAGCATGATCTCGATTATCTTTTCGTCTGTCGATTTCATGCCTTCGCGTGCGAGCTTTCCTACAGCGCGAATCGTGTTTTCTACACCTTTGATGACTATGCCGTCGCCGTCGCGGAACTGACTGTTGTTTGCATACATGTTCATGCCGAGCATTCCTGCCTCAACCGAAGAAGCGATCTTTGCTGCGCAGCTCGCCTTTGCGCCGTCGCAGATGACTCCTGAATTTATGGCTATCGCATTTACAACGGTGTGTGCGATTTCCTTAAAGCCGCCGCCTCTCAGATAGCATACTCCTGCTCCTGCGCCTGCTCCCGCACTCGTCGCTCCGCAGTAAGCGGAGAGCCTGCCGATGCCGGTTTTGAGGTGGATGGTAACGAGATTTGATATAAGAAGTGCGCGCAGCAGCTCGTCCTTTGATTTTCCTTCTTCAAGCGCGTAGATGATTACGGGTACGGATGCCGTAATACCCTGATTCCCGCTTCCCGAGTTTATAACGACCGGCAAATCGCAGCCGTTCATTCTTGCATCGGAGCCCGCAGCGGCCCAAGCCTTTGCCTTGTTATGTACGGAATCTCCGTATGCCTTCAGCAGTATCTTGCCTATGCTTGCTCCGTATTCGCCGTTAAGACCTTCTTCGGCAATGGCGATATTGTATTCTATCTGTCGTTCCAATACGCTTCTTACATCGTCGAGCTTGGCTTCGCCCGCAAATTCAACTATGCCCTCGATGCTCATCCACTCGCGCGAATCGGCTCCGCCCTCCGTCGAAGGAACTGCCGGCTTCTCGAAGAGGACTTCGCCGTTTTTGCTTATCTCCACTATGTTGGTATGCTTCTCATATATGCGAACAAATGCGGATTCTCCGCCCTTTGACACCTTGACCTGAATATCGAACGGAACTCCGGAATCCGCTTCCTTAACTTCTATCTTGGCGTTGCTTATGTATTCGTCTATGCGTTTTATTCCGCTTTCCGTTACATCCGAAATGACTTCGAGCTCCTTTGAGGCATCGCCCTCTGCTATTCCTGCCGCTACAGCCGTAACGAGACCCTTTCTGCCGCCCGTGTTAGGGACGATGACGCTTTTGACATTTTTGATGATGTTTCCGCTTACGGCAAGCTCGACCGTGTCAGGCTGCGTACCAAGCGTTTCTCTTGCCTTTGCTCCGGCATATGCAACCGCGATCGGCTCCGTACATCCCATCGCAGGAACGAGCTCTTCCTCCAGAACTCTTATATAATCACGATAGATTTTTTCGTTCATCACATGTGCCTCCTTTGCTGTTAATCATGGTTATATTATACAATACCTGTGCGACTTTACAAAGACTTTACGAGCATTTTGAGGAGGATTTGTTGTATAATGTCATTGAAAAACCAG
>JAEXBK010000011.1 GCA_023394035.1 Bacillota bacterium | reverse complement strand
GGGTATCCATATTCACCCTGATTTCCTGCCATTTATCGTAATTTCTTATAGCCGTATCTCCTACACCCTTAGCTCCCGGTCCCGGAATAGTGTTTCTACATGCTTTGCCGTTGCATATCTTGCAATTCATACACAGATTTTCCAATTCGCCACCTCCATGACATTCTTTCTCTTTAAGTCCAATTTATCAAAATAAAAAACAACTGTCAAATCAGCTTTATCAGCTCTTACATATATGATATACTTTTTTTCGATAATTAAAATCGAAAGGATAAATATGTTAACAGTTTTTATAAAAGTTCTCGTTATTTTTGCCATGATCCTCGTCGGATTCGTAATAGCCAAGAGGGGGATGATTCCGTACTCCGTAAACAAATATCTCGTCGCCCTTCTTCTCGAAGTCACAATGCCTTGCATGATATTAAGCACTATGGCGACTTCCGAGCTCAGCGATGAAATGAAAACGGAAACAATTCAGATGCTTGCCATATCGGCGATATGGTTTTTCGTAATTGCCACCTTTGTCTTTGTTATATCAAAGCTCATGACAAAGACACCAAAAGAGGATATAGGCGTAATGATGGCTGTTATGACTGCCGTAAACACGGGCTTCATGGGGTTTCCTGTAACAAAATCAATTTTCGGCGGTTCTATGTTCTTCATGATCGTAATACAGAACATCGCCCTTAACATATATCTTTATACGCTTGCAGTGTTTCAGATCAATCACAATCATTCCGGCGCAAAGGGCATACTCGGCATGGCAAAATCAGCTATAAGCCTCTGCACCATATCATCCGTTTTAGGAATCGTAATATTATTTACCGGCTTCAAAACACCTGAGCCTGTGGTTGATTTTCTTACCATGCTCGGTGATGCTACCGTACCTCTTTCTATGATCATAGTAGGCATTCAGCTTTCAGAGAGCAAAATATCGGAAATTATCGGCAACAGAGACCTCGTGTTTGCGTCAATCGTAAATGTTCTTATAGTACCTGTATTTACATTCTTCATCGTAAATCTTCTTCCGGTATCGACTCTTATCAAGGCTGCGACTGTCTTTGCCGCTTCTTTTCCTTGCGCCGTTGCGGTAGTAGGTGTCACTGCAAAAGAAAAGCGCAACGCCACGCTTGCTGCGCATGGGGTCACGCTTTCTACGGCTTTATCGCTTATTACGCTGCCTTTGATAGCAACATTTCTGACGTCATTCTACGGGCTGTAGTTCTTTGATATTAAACAAGAAGCTTTGCAAAAGGTTCAATATCAGGACATCTGTACTGCTCAACCGTTCCCTCGTCGCAAGCCTTTGCAAGCGCAGCGTCTATAGGCAGTTTTGCAATTTCAGGTATATTGTACTTCTTTGCTATGTTTTCGATGTTGCTCTCTCCGAAAATTTTGTGGTCGGCTCCGCAATCCGCACAGCGGAAATATGAATAATTTTCTACAAGCCCAAGTATTGGCATGTGCATCATATCCGCCATTTTTACGGCCTTTTCAACTATCATTCCGACTAATTGCTGTGGTGATGCTACGATTACGATTCCATCCACAGGAAGAGATTGATACACCGTAAGGGCAACATCGCCTGTTCCCGGTGGCATGTCAACAAACATGACATCTATATCTCCCCAGACCACATCACTCCAGAACTGCGTTATTACGCCGCCGAGTATCGGTCCGCGCCATACTACGGGATCAGTATTGTCTTCTAAAAGAAGATTGATCGACATTATCTTGATACCGAGATCTGTCGTTACAGGAAGAAGCATTTTGTCATTACCCTGAGCCTGATCTTTGATTCCGAAGGTATTAGGAATCGAAGGACCTGTGATGTCGGCATCGAGGATTGCAACCTTCTTACCTTCACGTGCCGCAGCAACAGCAAGCATGGAAGTAACGGAAGATTTACCTACTCCTCCTTTTCCGCTTATAACGGCAATAACTTTTTTTATATTGCTCATTCCGTTCATCGGAGCGATCGGAATTCCGTGATCCTTATTTTCTCCGCAGGAAGAACCGCAAGAACTGCAGTCATGTGTACATTCAGCCATAGCTAAACTCCTTTCATTAAATCAGCTATATTTAAAACATTCCAATTGACTTGAAAAGGAATATCCAAAAGAACATAGTTACGCAGGAAAGCAAAGTGCTCATTATTACCGAGTTTCCCGCAAGTACGTCATCGCTGTCCATTGAGACAGCCATAGGATATGACGATACCGCAGACGGTGAAGCAAAAATCGCTATGAGCGTCACAAAGCCCACGCCTCTGAAGCCCATAAGGGTTGCCGCCGTCAAAACGAGCGCAGGAACGGCTATAAGTCTTCCCGATACCGCATATATGAGATTCCTGCCGCACGCCTTCAGCTGGTTGAATTCAAACGATATACCGAGTGAAACGAGAGCCATGGGCGTGGTAACGGCTGCCATATCGGAAATAAGTCCTTCTATCATATTCGGTAATTTTATACCCGCCACCGAAACAATTATTCCAAGCACCGCCCCATCCATAAGCGGATTTTTGATGAGTGAAAAAATCAGGTGTGACAGTCTTACTCTTCCGCCTCTGAATACCTCAAGCGTTACGACAGCAAGTATATTGTAAATGGGAACGATAATTGCGATCATCATTGCCGTTA
>JAEXBK010000037.1 GCA_023394035.1 Bacillota bacterium | reverse complement strand
TCTGAGTTTCTACTCATATGATGATCTGCTACTACAAATGAAGCGTTATCTCAATCGGTCAAATAATATACCGATGCAAGTTCTGGGGTGGTTAACACCTTTACAAAAGCGTACCGCTATCGAGGCTTCCATATCATTAAGCTTACCACGCTGACGCTTGCCTATCCGCCCAATTAAGAAATTGTGCGACGGAATAAATTAACACTCTGATGATATCAAACACGTTTTTATTTTTTAGCGTTTTAGTCTCACATCATTGACTAATGTACAATCCATGCAATTTTTCTTTCGTAACCCCATATTGACTCCTGCATCCAATATATCTGCAAGATTAATATCATTATTTTTGTTGTTAACCGTCATTTGATATGCGCAAGATACTCCTTTACTATTCGGTGATACGCTTCCGGATCTGTCAAAACCGACTCCGCATGCCCTGCGCCCGGAATCAAATGTATCTCCTTGTATCCCTGCGTTCTGTCGTACATGTCCTGCGAATTTTGAGGTAATATAAAATTATCCTCCGCGCCGTGCAGGAATAGGATAGGCACCTCATTTTCGTTGAGTGAGTCGATTGGCCGCATGTCTTTAAGGGCATAGCCATATCGAATTCTTGCCCCAAGATCCGCCAAATCCACAAGAAAAGTCGGTACGTGAGCATTACGATAGCCTTCCCTCAGAACATTATCTATATCCGAAAAGCCGCAGTCTGCAACGACAAAATCCACTTTTGGACTGAATTTCAAAGAAAAGACAGTCGAAGCGGCTCCGAGAGATTCCCCATGAAGACCGAGCTTTGTCATATCCTTGTATCTGTCGCGAACAACTTCAATCAAGGTCGCAAGGTCACTTCCTTCACGGATTCCGTATGTCGTAAAGGTGCTCTCGTTTTCTCCATGCCCTCTAAGATCATAGATTATGCAGTTATAGCCGAGTTCAAGATACATCGGAACATATTTTAGTGCGCCCATTCGATTGTCGGTATACCCGTGTGAAATCACGATATATTTAGTTGATAGCGCCGGATTTTTCAGAAACTCCGCATGCAGCAGATATCCATCACCGGCTTCAACTATAAATTCCTCTTTTTCAAGTTCATCATAAAAAGACGTATCATAACGCTCGGACTGCCACTTTCTCGCCTCTTCCAACGTCTGACGCTCACCGGTCATAACAAAGCCGGCAAGAAACAGCGAGCCCATAACCGTCAAAAATGCCATTAGGCCGATAACAATTGCTGTGATTCCAATCTTTTTCATACTATATACATCCCATACATTTCTATCAAAGTACCTGTTAATTGAGTTTTATTTTTACGGTTTTTGATCCCATGAATCTTGAGTCCCGGGCGTAGCCGTCACCGTCATTATACCCTAAATAGAATTGATATATCAGATTTCCCGATTTGTCCTTTACAGTTGCATACGTGTCCGATTCTTTTTCATCAATAAGCTTTTTAAAGTTTTCTTTATCCAAACACAAAACGATACTCCCGGAATTAGCCGGAGCATCCGGATTTGGGTTAATCACAAAATAAAAATGATTCTTTTCTTTGATGACTCCTTTGTAATCTTTTTGTGATAACGAGAACCATCCTGCCCATGATTTGCTATTGGAAGAATAGCTCCTTGAAAATTTTATGAAATTCCCGGGATCATCATTTAAAATTTTCTCCCTGAAATTTTTTCTGTCATCAATATTCAAGCCCGGTTCTTTTATCATGTTTGCAACAATCACGGCAGATTCCGCTTGTAAACTTTCGGCAATCCCTTTAATTATTTTAGGTGATATAGAGTTGTTGCAACTTTCAAAGTTTCTGATTGTCGTGGATAAATTCTCAACGGTTTTAAAGTCTTGTTCATTTAAGTTATCGGATACTTCGATCTTGGAATCAAATAAATCCACAAAAGCCAAATCATCCATTTTTTCGATTTTATCGATGTTCAGCGTTGAGTCGGCAATGAAAACATATTTCTTACCGAGTTTATTATCCCCCTTCACAAGGTTCGATAACGAAGCTGTGCACCCTATGTAAATTTCTATATCCACTTTACTTGTACTTTTTCTTAGCGGATTTTTATCTGAAGCCACAAACAGATCGGCTATCATAGGCAGCGCTTTGGAAATATTGACTTTCTTCTCCTGCTCTTCATATTCATCCTTAAAATCAAAGTTTAAACGTGAATATATTCTTTTTCTGGCATCTTCCGGATTTGAAAAAAAGTCAATTCTGTTTAGCACCAAGCTTGAAACCGTACTTATGATAGCCTCTTCCAATTTATCGATATTTTTGGATTTTATACGATTCTCATAAATATAATTGATCTGCATTAGTTTTAACGGAATAAGTTCTTCTCTTTGAACTTCGCTTGACATCTCTTCTTCACTGATCTTAATTAATCGTTCAATATTATCATTGAAAAATTTTTCTTTTTTACCTGAAACCCATTTATATACTGAAATAGGCAGAGCTAAAATGATAGCTATAAGAGATCCGTCAATTATATTTGATATAGGTGTTCCCGAAAAATAGATAAATGCAATCACAATAGTCACTATGATCAGTTCAAATATTGTTTCTTTAATATATTCACTCGGCAATTTCCGCAATATACTTGTTTTCCTTCCATTTCCCATACGTCGCCCCTTCCCGCTGAGCCTTTAGAAATACAATTATGCTTTTCCTGCTATTGTTCTTTCAGATACTCAACTATCGGCTCTATATATTTCTTATTTGATATGTCATATGAGTTTGAAAGAACTTCACCCTGCTTCTGTTTTGATGTATCTTTGCTCTTTTTGAGCACAGCCGCAAGCGTTTTCAGCACTAAGCTGCTCGGCGTATTCATCTTGGAATAATCAACACCGCCCGGACAGTAAAATAATTTAATGAATTTGCGTTCCTCGTCAGAAAGAGCTTTTTCCATCGCCGCATCGATATCAGGGCTGCCCATAGGGCTCGCACCTACGCAAAATATCGCAAGACGCTTTTCTTTCCATTCCTTTGCATTCTCAAGGAACCATTTTGATTTGACAATTTTCCCGGCCATCGCCCATCCGCCGTATACAATAGCATCAAAAATAGCAAATTCTTTATCCGTTAGTGCTTTTGCGTCGTCAAGTGACATCGCATTTCCTCCCATAGCCTCTGCGATCCATTTTGCATACTTTCTGGTAAATCCGGTCTGTGATGAATAAATAATCAAAGTTTTCATTGCTTAAGCTCCTTTCCGCTTACATGGTTTAGATATATTTCGCAGACAATATCCCATCTATAAAATCAATCCTAAAACCGCCGCCATGCCCGCCGCTACCGCAAAAATCAAGGTGACTGTCATAAATCCTTTTGTGAAGTTGATTTTATCCTTATCATCTATGATGAGATGCTTTTCGGGGTTTGCCGTATCGTATATTATATTGATTTGCTCGCCTTTCACATACTTTGTTGTACGCGTACCTCCATGCGGAAATATGTAAGTAACGCAGGTACAGTCGTCTGTGTCTCTGTATATTCGGTTCAATTCGCAATCCGCTTTAAGTACATACGGCTTTACCAGGTACATATGTCCGGCGGCAGAGTATGAATATACCGGAAATCTGTCGGTTTTCTTTCCGCCTAAACCCTTGCTCCACCCTGCTATTATTTCATCGACACTTCCGCTTGTCTTCCCGTGCCAGTTAT
>JAEXBK010000133.1 GCA_023394035.1 Bacillota bacterium | reverse complement strand
GGAAGATATATGAAGAGCGTTACATTTTGCGGTGCAGGCGGAGGTATAGGAGCTACATCATTTGCAGCTTCGGTAGCAGAAATCATAGCAGAGGAAGGCTATAAGGTGCTGTTTATTCACGGAAGCGGGAAAGCGGGATCCTACTATTCATCAGAGCCCTTCAGCAGATCTATTGATGATCTCATGCCATATATTGAGCGGGGCAGGCTTTCTCTGGCTGATTTGATGAGAGTGGTGGAATCGAGAAACGGTCTTGATATAATTTCGGGAACAAGAACCGTGCTGAGAGAAAACGGATTTCAGGCAGATATGTTCGAGAAAATATTAAGTGCGGCAGCTTCGTATGACTTTGTTATAACAGATGCAGGATCATCTGTATATTCAGGTCTTTACTTATCTGCACGCAATGAGTCTGACTTAATATACCACATTGTGACTCAAAGGCCGGCAACGCTTTCATATTTTTTGCAGACAGAAAAAAGCATGTCATTCAAAGCAAAAACACAAGGACTGATAGTGAATATGTTTTTGGATGATAAGGGCTTGTACGGTAAGGAACGAATAGAAAATATAACAGGTGAGCGTGTATCGTGCATTGTTCCGTTTACATACGCAGGTATGTTTTCTGAAATGATAGGATGTACACCTTCTGTAGATCCTTATTATAAACGATCAGTTCAGAAATTTGCAGGCGAGCTGATGCTTAATGCGGACTGTAAGCGTACAAAAGAAGGGCGGCAGGGCGGAAATGTTACCATTTACAGAAAAATAAAGGGAAAGCTGGGTCATATATATGATTCTCGCAGATAGGATGATAAGCTTAATGCTGACATGCACTTTTGTGTTTTCTGTAATACTGTATTTCGAAGAAGAGATAAGGCTGATTATTATTTCGGAAAAATGTAAGAAAAGGATGCTCCGTAAAGAAAAAAGCTCAAAGTGATCTGTTTGATTACCTTGAGCTTTTTGGTTGTTGCAGAAATTTTATTATACGTTGAAGAGGAATGTTATGACATCACCGTCATTTACGACATACTCTTTGCCTTCAGATCTTATGAAGCCCTTTTCCCTCGCCGAAGCGAAGCTGCCGCCACATTCGATAAGCTTTTCGTAAGATATGGTTTCGGCTCTGATAAAACCCTTTTCGAAATCGGTATGTATTTTGCCGGCTGCCTGAGGGGCTTTGGTTCCGCGCTTAATGGTCCATGCTCTGCATTCGTCAGATCCTGCCGTGAGGAAGGAGATAAGATCGAGGAGCTTGTACGAGGCTTTGATAAGCTTATCAAGTCCTGATTCTTCGATGCCGAGCTCTTCGAGGAACATTTCCTTTTCTTCCGGATCGAGTTCTGAAATCTCCTGTTCTATTTCGGCGCATATTACCACGGTTTCCGCACCTTCGGTCTTTGCAAATTCGCGGACTTCGTTTACATATTTATTGCTGCCGTCGTCCTTTGCGTCGCTTTCGGAAACGTTTACAACATATATTACAGGCTTATACGACAGAAGGTCAAGGCTTCTGACAAAAGCCGCATCTTCTTCATCAAGCTCCATTGATCTTGCCGAGGTGCCTGATGCAAGATGCTCATACACTTGCTTAAGAACATCTATTTCTTTTTGAAGTCCTTTGTCCCCCTTGAGGTTCTTTGTTGATTTTGCTATGCGCTTTTCGACTATTTCCATATCG
This sequence comes from Bacillota bacterium, assembly GCA_023394035.1. Taxonomy (GTDB): domain Bacteria; phylum Bacillota; class Clostridia; order Peptostreptococcales; family Anaerovoracaceae; genus Eubacterium_B. Next base: position 6,670 of record JAEXBK010000133.1, on the reverse strand, counting down.
GAAAGGATAAGCTCGGTATTGATCGTTTCTATGTCGTCTATCGGATTGATTCTTCCTGAAACATGGACGATATTATCATTATCGAAGCCGCGCACTACATGGACTATAGCGGCAACCTCTCTTATGTGACCGAGAAACTTGTTGCCGAGACCCTCACCCTTTGATGCACCCTTAACAAGACCTGCAATATCGCAAAACTCGATAGTTGTAAATATGGTTTTTTTGGAATTATATATCTCGTGGAGAGTTTCTATTCTTTTGTCCGGCACTGTAACTACGCCTACATTTGGTTCTATCGTGCAGAACGGATAATTTGCAGCTTCTGCGCCTGCTTTTGTTATTGCGTTAAATAATGTGCTCTTACCTACGTTAGGCAGACCCACGATTCCTAATTTCATATTATTCTCCCTTTATATTATCTTCAGCTTCCGCATTTGAAGTTGATTTTGATGTGATATGCTTTTTTGATATGTATATATAAGCGATTATACTCGCGGCAAATACTGCGATACTTAGAACCTGCGCCTGTCTGAACGGACCTATCATAAGTGAATCGGTTCTGAGACCTTCTACGAAGAATCTCTCAAATGAGTACAGAATTAAGTACAGAAGGAAAATCTGTCCCTTGAACTTCCTGTTTTTAAATATGAATGTAAGTATAAGGAATATCGCAAGGCACCATATAGATTCATATAAAAATGTAGGATGAACCTTCTGTCCTTCGACGATTATGCCCCATGGAAGGTCTGTCGGACCGCCGTGCGCTTCGGAATTGAAAAAGTTTCCCCATCTGCCGATAGCCTGGGCGAGCGCCACCTGCGGAAAGGTGAGATCGGCAAGATCAAAAAACGCTATGCGGTGATGCTTGCATACGAGGATGGCAACTATGATCCCGGCTATTATTCCGCCGTGAATAGCAAGCCCGCCGTTTCTTACATTGATGATCGTCTTTATATCACCGGCATAGTCTTCCCATTTGAAGATGACGTAATATAGCCTTGCGCCGAGTACGGAAAAGGGGATAAGCCATATGCAGAAATCCAGAAAATGCTCGGAATTGATTTTGTATCTGGGGGCTTTGATATATGAAATGATAATGGCAAGTATGAATCCAAGACCGATCAAAAGACCGTACCAGCGTATTTCTACACCTAAAATTGAAAATGCCACCGGATCTGGTGCGTGCATAAGTTTGTACCTCTCTAAAATAATCTCGTTGTATTATAGCAAAAAAAAGTTTGAAATTCAATCAAAGAGCATTAGCTAATATATATCCGAAGAATATATTACCTTAAAATAATATACTATGCAGCAGGGAGCAAAAAAATGAAAAAGTAAAAGAAATTATGCAAAAAAGTAGTTGACAATTATTGCCCCTTTTGTTAATATAACTCTTGCAGTGATTTTGCTGCTGCGGCGGTGTAGCTTAGTTGGCTAGAGCGTCCGGTTCATACCCGGAAGGTCGGTGGTTCGACTCCACTCGCCGCTACCAAAGTGGGCGTTTAGCTCAGCTGGGAGAGCACCTGCCTTACAAGCAGGGGGTCACAGGTTCGAGCCCTGTAACGCCCACCACACTTTGGCCAAGTAGTTCAGTTGGTTAGAATGCCAGCCTGTCACGCTGGAGGTCGACGGTTCGAGCCCGTTCTTGGTCGCCAATTTTTTTTTTAGCCAACGATATGGTGGGTATCGTCAAGTGGTTAAGACCCAGGGTTGTGGCTCCTGTATACGTGGGTTCGAATCCCACTACCCACCCCAGATACGGCGACATAGCCAAGTGGTAAGGCAGAGGTCTGCAAAACCTTTATTCCCCAGTTCAAATCTGGGTGTCGCCTCCAACTGTTGGGGTATCGCCAAGCGGTAAGGCAACGGACTCTGACTCCGTCATCCGTAGGTTCGAATCCTACTACCCCAGCCAGAAAATCACCTCTGTCATCAGACAGAGGTTTTTAGCTTTTTGGCATAAGGGAAGGGACGCAAGCCCCATTATTTAATCGCTCTCGCTGTTGACATCCGAAAGTATGCTTTCGAGATCTTCACGGCAGCCTCCGCATTTGTTTCCGACATCGCCGACTTCGCAAAGTTCTTTCAGAGTTTTTATATTCTTGTCTTTGATTATCTTTTCAACATCAGCTCGTGTAATATGCTTGCACAGACATACCTCATAAGCGGGATCTTTTTTGTAATCTTCGTTTTCCATATTTGTTTCTCCTTAAAAAGTAAACTTTGTATATATTTGATTTACTTATATATTACCGCCGTTGTCAAGCTTCAAACACAGTATATTTTGAACATTTACATAAAAAAACACATATTTTTTGGACATTATTTATTAAATAAAACAAAAAAGATTCGAAAAGCTAATGTATACATGGAAAAATAATTGATAAATTAATTGCGTCATGTTAAAATCACTTTAACATTCACAGTGGAGGATTATATATGAAATTTTCAGAAATGCCTTACAAACGACCTGATACAGAAGAGATTAAGGCAAAGGTAAAAGCTCTCACGGAGGGATTCAAGAATGCAGGGGATTATTCCGAGGCTCGCAGAATTTTCCTGGAGATGGATGAACTGAATAAACATGTCGAAACGCTTGCGACATTAGTTAATATCAGAAACTCTATAGATACACGCGACGAATTTTATGATGCGGAGATGACTTTCTGGAATAATTCGGCTCCGGAACTTGCTGAGTATTCTCAGATGTTCAAGGACGCTCTTCTGAACAGCAAGTTCAGAGCTGATTTTGAAAAGGAATATGGCAATCTGCTTTTCGTAAATTCGGAACTCTCGCTCAAGACATTTTCACCTGAAATAATACCTGAACTTCAGAAGGAAAACGACCTTATCACGGAATATGACAAACTTATAGCTTCGGCACAGGTTCCTTTCAGAGGTAAGAGCTATACACTGTCACAGCTTTCTCCTTTCAAGACATCTGCAGATGATGCAGAGCGCCTTGAGGCATGGAAGGCGGAAGGAAAGTGGTACAAGGAGCATCAGGCGGAACTTGACGAAATATACGACAAGCTTGTACATCTGAGAGACAACATAGCAAAGAAACTCGGAAACGAAAATTTTGTTCCTGTTGGATATAACAGAATGGTAAGAAACTGCTACTCCAAAGAAGATGTAGAAAATTTCAGAGCGGCAGTCAGGAAATATCTCGTACCTGTGGCTGATAAGATATATCGAACTCAGGCTGAACGTCTCGGCAAGGAATATCCTATGAGCTTTGCGGACAATGCACTCGAATTCAGATCGGGTAATCCGAGACCTGCAGGCGGACCTGAGGATATTATCGCACAGGGCAAGAAATTCTATGACGAACTTTCGCCTGAAACGAGTGTATTCTTCAACACGATGCTTGACAATGAACTCATGGATGTCCTTTCTACGGAGGGTAAGAGGGCAGGCGGATACTGCACTTCACTTTTCGACTACGAAGTTCCGTTCATCTTTGCGAACTTTAACGGCACGCAGCATGACGTTGAGGTTGTCACTCATGAAGCGGGACATGCATTCGCTTCATGGACAAACAGAAACAAGGTGCCGGCTGAGTATATATGGCCAAGCCTTGAGGCGTGCGAGGTTCACTCGATGTCGATGGAGTTCTTTGCAGAACCGTGGGCGACGGGCTTCTTTGGCAAAGATGCGAAGAAATTCCGATACAGCCATCTTTCATCGGCTTTGACATTTATTCCTTACGGAACAATGGTAGATCATTTCCAGCATATCGTTTACGAAAAACCGGAGATGACACCGAGACAGCGTCACGACGTATGGAAGGAGCTTCTCGGAGTATACATGCCTTGGATGAAGCTTGACGGAGATATACCGTTCTACAGCGACGGAGAGGGCTGGCAGAGGCAGCTTCATATTTACGGAAGTCCTTTCTATTATATAGACTACTGCCTTGCGCAGACCGTGGCACTTGAATTCTGGGCTTTGATACGGAATGATCTGAAGGATGCATGGTCACGTTATATGGCATATACCGAGCTTGGCGGAAGCAAAACATTTACAGAGCTTATAAAAGCGGCAGGACTCGAAAGCCCGTTTGACGAAAAATGCCTCAAAGGCGTTTGCGAAGCTGCTAACAGCTGGCTTGCCGATTTTGATTTATCAACGCTGGAATAATCGAAAGTGCTTGCTGAAATAAGCGGTTATCGGTTATAATATATAAGTTAGCAACAGACGGCAAATGGAGGCGGTCTGTTTAACCGCAGAGTATAAACTGTGCGGAATATTTACGCCGAGCCTATAGGCTTGGCAAATGATGTATCTTATTATGGAGGAAGAAACATGAAAAAGTACGCGAAAATTATTAGTGTGCTCCTCATAGTCATGCTGAGTGTATCCATGCTCGCAGCATGCGGAGGCGGTTCGAACTCAGGCGGCAGTGGAGATTCTCCGCTCGTAGTCGGATATTCGAACTTCAGCAGCAAGTTCTCACCATTCTTTGCATCGTCTGCATACGATATGGATGCGATGGAAATGACGCAGCTCTCACTTCTTACAAGTGACAGAACCGGCGCCATCATCAAAGAAGGTATCAAGGGTGAGACTATCCCATACAACGGCAAGGACTATACTTATACAGGAGTGTCCGATCTCAAGATTACGGAAAATGCCGACGGTACTGTATTCTATGACGTAACGCTCAGAGACGACCTTAAGTTCTCGGACGGAGAGCCTATTACGATCGATGACGTAATCTTCTCAATGTATGTCTTTTGCGATCCTACATATGACGGATCTACAACTCTCTTCTCACAGCCTATCAAGGGTATGAAAGAATATCGTTCAGGTGTTGAGACGAAGTTTGATCTCCTCATCAAAGCGGGAAAAGACAACACGGATTTCACTAACTGGGACGAAGCTACTCAGAAGAAGTTCTTCGAGGATCTCGACAAGGCTAAGGTCACATTTATCAAAGAGATAAAAGCATACCTTGTGACTCAGGGAGCCGTAAAAGAAGATTCTCCGCTTGCAGACGTTGCCAAGAACTGGGGATACGATGGATTCACGGGAACAACGGAAGCTGAACTCTTCGACAAAATGGTGGAAAAATACAACGGAAGCGTTAAGGATATGATCGGAACCGAATCAGCCGGTTCGGCTATCACAGACCTCATTCCTGACTACGAATCATATCAGGTAGGTATCCAGACGGGTAATTCCGCTCCTAATATCGAAGGAATCCAGAAGACAGGCGACTATTCACTCAGAGTCGTTTCCGAAAAGGTTGACGCTACACTGATCTACCAGCTGAATGTTTACGTTGCACCTCTTCATTACTATGGAGATAAGGCTCAGTACGATTACGAAAAGAACATGTTCGGATTCCCTAAAGGAGACCTTTCAATCATTCGTTCAAAGACCACTAAGCCTCTCGGAGCAGGTCCTTACAAGTTCATCAAATTCGAAAACGGCGTTATCAGCTACGAAGCAAACGAAAACTACTATAAGGGCGCTCCTAAGACAAAGTACATAAACTTCCGTGAAGTTAACGATACAGATAAGCTTAACGGAATCGTAACAGGCACAATAGACATCACAGATCCTTCATTCAGCAAGGACACTGCAGAAGCTATTATGCAGGCTAACGGCGGAGAGCTTTCAGGCAAGAAGGTTACAACAAATACAGTTGACAACCTCGGCTATGGATATATCGGAATAAACTCACACAACGTCAGCGTTGCAGGTGAGCCGGGTTCAGAAGCATCAAAGAACCTGCGCCGTGCATTTGCGACAATCTTCAGCGTAAACCGTGACGTAGCGGTAGACTCATACTATGGTGAGGGAGCATCGGTTATCAACTACCCTATCTCCAACACTTCATGGGCAGCACCACAGCCTACAGATGACGGCTATGCAATCGCATTCTCAAAGGATGCTGAAGGAAATGCTATCTACACTTCGGATATGGACGCAGATGCTAAGAAGGCTGCAGCTGAAAAGGCAGCTCTCGGCTTCCTGGAAAAAGCAGGCTACACTGTAGCTGACGGAAAAGTAACTGCTGCTCCTGAAGGCGCTAAGATGGAATACGAGATCCTTATTCCGGCTGACGGAAGCGGAGATCACCCTTCATTCATGATCCTTACACTTGCAAAGGAACAGCTCGCTAAGATAGGTATCAACCTCATAGTTACTGACCTTACAAACAGCTCAGACCTTTGGGACAAGCTTGATGCACACTCGGTAGAAATGTGGTGTGCCGCATGGCAGGCGACGGTAGATCCTGATATGTATCAGATATACTACTCTGACATCGCTAACGGCGGAAAGCAGCCTGGCGGTACACAGGGACACTATCAGATCGAAGATCCTGAACTTGATAAGCTGATTCTTGACGGAAGAGCTTCAACGAATCAGGAATATCGTAAGGGCGTCTATAAAGCAGCTCTCGACAAGATCATTGAATGGGCTTGCGAAATCCCTGTATATCAGCGCCAGAATGCTATCGTATTCAGCACTGAAAAAGTCAATATTGAAACTGTAACTCCTGACATCACAACATTCTATGGATGGATGAGGGAAATCGAAAAGCTCGAGATGAACAAATAGTCATCACCTTTTCGGTCAGTTAAGTAAATATAAATAATGACGTAAACCGTCCTTGCGGATTCTTCCGCAAGGACGGACTCTGTAAACCGGAGAAGCG
>JAEXBK010000123.1 GCA_023394035.1 Bacillota bacterium | reverse complement strand
ATTACGACGAATCCGAGCACAGCCGGTCAATCGGGTTCAAAACAGTTACGGCTGAAAATTTTTACGATAATTTTATTACAGTTATCGTGGGTTGGAAGTCTCAAAACGAACAAAAAATCCAAGAACAATACTGCGACTTCGAACAGAAATACATCGATCGTCACCCGGATAAAGAATTGAAAAATAAAACGATACAACCAAAACAACTGCGGTACGGTTTTGCTTCTACAGCTAAGGGAAACATTGCGTTTTTTGATGATTTCCTAAAATTGTTTTCTAACGATGTTTATATCTACATTTCAACTTTCAGCAAAGTCGAATATATTGTAAATCAACTGTTCAAAGATTACAAAAACAGCCTTTTGTTTGATATGGATATGATGAGATATTCCATTATAAAGGCATTGGTTATTTACAAACCTCGTGAACTTGTTGACGCCATATATAACAATCCGGAAAATATTGTTGGTGCAATGAAAACATTCTTCAAGGATAGAATCGAAAAAAACAAAATTAACCCATCTTTGAAAGAAAGAGAAACAGAGTCGTTTGAACAAATTTTATTAGTCCTTGATGATGTAAAACCAATCGATTGTATCGAGTGGGACTATACTCCGCCTTTTGTCGGCTTCCGGCACTTTTTAGACGAAAATTCTATTAGCGACTATTCTTTGACAATTGATCGTGAAGGAGAACATCAAAAAACTGTTTTAGCTGCAAGAAAAGCAAATCTGAAGAATGTTGATGATGAGGAATCGGATAATCACTTTGGCATTAGAATGGCAGATATGCTGGCAGGTGTGCTCGGAAAGTTGATGAAATCTCTGTGTAAAAATCTTCATCCAACGAATCCCGACGTTGTGCAAAAAACTATTCTTCCTACCGAATGGTTCGATCTATCTGATGCTCAACTTGCTTTGTATAAGAAATTACATCATATTGTTTGTGAGCTAAATAATGCATGGTATAAATCATTTGCTGGAGTTTATGTGGATGATCTGGTATGTATAAACACTCTTTTAAACTTTATGAGCCATTTTGAAAGCGCAGAAGAAATAAAATCGAACGTGAATATGCAAGGAGAGTATTTCAACGCCTATACATGCCAGGCATTATCGGAAGATTATAGAAAGAAACAAAACAAACTTCCGATAGAGCCTGTTCCGTCAGCAAATTTAAAGACAGAGTATTTTTTTAATCAGCGTGGTGCTAAAGTTTACATAGATGCGCAAAAACAACCCATGATTTCAATTCCCAACGGAAGTATCAGGTGTAAAGTGCTTTCAGTTGGAGCTGATAAAAACATGTTACCATTAATCACGGTAGAAGAAGATGGAAATCCCGTTTGCTACAGGTTGCCCCTGCAATTGTCGGAATGGGCGTTTACAATGGTAGCCATATCTAATATGGGACAAAATCTTTTCCCTTCTGAAGTGGTTTTTTCAAAAAAAGAAAACAATTATTATGCTGATATTATTTAAGGATATTACATCAATAAGGTTTTGAAAAACCACTGGACTTGTGAAAACCTTTGTGGTATGTTGTTGTACTGCAAAGGAGGTGCGGAAATGGCACAGATGAGTTTAGAAGACTTGTACCGCGGAGAAGGTGCGGGAGAAAAGTACGGTATCCTGGGAGAACTGATGAAAGACTTCTTCAAAAATGGGTGCCTGTCGAAGTACGATGAGCGGACATGGCTTGATATGCTGCTTGTAAAGCACGCGCTGATTGCGGCAGAGAAAATGAAAAATGAGGGCGACACGGTGTCGGGTATGATCGATGACATGTCGTCCTCTTCTTATGTGAGGTGGGATGAAAATGACAACGCTTGAAGATTTATATTACGGCAACATCAGTCCGCACGAAAGGTATATCAAGAGAGGAACGAGAGTGGATAAGCTTGTTAAGTTGATATGCAAAAACGAGGAAGAACTTAACGCCGGTCTCACGGAAAAGCAGAAAGAAACTTTTCAAAAATTTAAGGAATGCGCAAGTGAACTGTACTGCATCACCGAGCGTGAAGCGTTCAGTTCGGGATTTATCCTCGCAACACGCATAATGGTCGAAGTAATGGAAGGCTTAGGAACGGTGGAAGAAATATAAAAATACCCACTGGAAGCGGCGGTCAGGCACTGAACCTTGCCACAATATCCGGTGGGAAATTTTTTGCTTTGCCTTTGTAGGCGTTTGTTTTATCTGAAACGGCCTACGGATCGATAAAACTATTTCTGTTCGGTTGTACGAGGCTTTTTATAAAACGGCAGCTTGGGTTTGGCGTTATGCTTACTCACATTGGATAGTTTTTCCAAGGGAATAGCATAAAACTTTTCTTTGATATAGGTGCCGTTCATATAACTGATAATTTTTGTAACTTGTTCAGCGTAAGCACCGGTCATATCAAACTCTGCAAGGCGAATGACCTGAAAGCGGTGTCTACTAATGGTGGTATGAATGATCTCTCCGGCTTTGCCTTCTCCATAGGGAGTGTAGGCGTAGGTCACCGACTGCACTTTTTTCTCGTCGTCTTCCTTTACAAGCACCATATCAGTTTGCTTTAAAGTAACGCCGTCGCAGAATCCCAAAGCACATAGTTCCTTAGCAAATTTTTCAATCGCAGTCTTGCGTTTTTTCTCGATGCTCTTTTCACCAGAAGCACCTTGCTTCATAGCAATCTCTGCATAGGTGCTCGGTTTGAAAATACCGAAGCAATCGAAACAAACGCCAAGGGATAAGGATATAATTTGTTTATCCTTAGGTGAAATTTTATCGGCAGCGGCGCGGAAATAATCACGGCAAATATTCCGCCAAGCCTCTTGGAACAGAGATACGGACGGATCTTCAATAAGCTCATCCGAGATAGCACCGTCGAGTTCTTCCTCGTCATCCTCTGTCGGTACGATACCGATGGGATACTCGGTAGCCTTGCCGATGGCAATAAACTCGGTGACATTCTCCTCGGTAAACCCTGTTTCTTTTACGATGAGAGCAATACGCTCATCGGTAGGGAGTTCGGGATTGCTGTTATAAATGCCCATAACCTTTCGCAGTTCATTATATCCGTTTTGCGTTGGCACGGTACAGGCATTTTTGGTTGTGCGGATATAATCAAGTTGTTTATGGTGTGCTTCCTTTTTTGTATACTGCAAAAGCGGAATAGGATCGGAGGTATCATAATCAAGAAAAGCAAACCACAGTGTCTCTAAAAAGATTTGTTTGATATCCTCGGTATCGTCCTCGGTTTAATTATATCGGCTGACAAAATGCTCGACACGGCTTTGAAGCACAGGCTCGTAAGTCTTGATAAATGCTTCAAAGTATCCCTTGTCTTTACTCTCAAGCGCCTTAATAAAATACTCGTTTAGGTCATCGAACTGCACACCGCTTTTATCGGTCTCGGTAAAGGTAGATGCGAGTTCGATTTTTTCTTTGCGAAGATATTTTATGCGCAAAATCTCGTCGTTGATTTCCCAAAGCCGAAGTCTGCCCGACCGAACAGAAGAAAGAATATCGTCCCATATTTCGGGCTCACGCAACTGCTTGTCCGTGATACCGCAAAGCAGTTTGTTTGCAGTTTTGATATATTCTGCATTCACACTCGCACCTCCTTTCCAAGAAATAAAGTGGTATTATTTTTTGCCCAGTACCGCTTTTGCTTCGGCAATAAGATTAACCAAAATCATATCCTGCTCATACTGATTTTGCGCGTAATCAAAATCAATCTGTGCATCTTCATAATGCCGTTTGGCAAGCTCCATTGCCTTTTCGCACACATCAATATCGTACTTGGCAGACGGCCGACCGTTCTTTGTTTTGCTTTTTTCATTGCGCAGGGAGTTGTATCGCTTCTGCCAAATATCGTGACCGAAGCCGTCCTTTTTCTTTTGCTTTGGCATATTCAATTTGTTTTTTGCAATATAGGCGCAGGGCACGCCGTACACCGGATTGACGGTGCTGCAATAGAGTTGGTTATGTGCCGTCTTCATAAAGAAAAACTTATGACAGATACCGCATTGCCAAGAGTAATGACCGGCGGCAAGTCCTTCAAACATATCAGTCACATAAAAGTTGAGCATGCGGTCGAAATGAATTCTGTGACCAAGCATAGCCGAACCGCCTTTATTTTCAAGCACAACCGGCGCCATCCAAACGCCTGGCTCAAGCGTAAAGTTGTGTGTGATCTCGGTAGCGTTCATTTGCTCGATCCAATCTAAAACTTCTTTGCTTCCAAAGAATTCTTTTGTAAAACCAGCAAGAAGAATCTTGTCACGAAAACCGTTCTCGGTGAGATTTACAAAATACATCATTGCAACCTTATAAAAATTATATGACTGAAAAAGAATTTATGAGCGGGAGCGAGCTTCGCCAGTACCTGCACATCTCCACGCGGAAAATGAAATATCTGATGGACAACAACTATATCCCGCACGAAAACACGGGACACACGACCCATAAATATCGGGAGGGGACAGAGGATGTGGTGCGTTTCAAAGCCCGTATGGATACCGAGCCGGGATTTTTATCGGAGCTGAGCGGCATGTTCTCCAACCGCACAGAATGGCATCCGCTCCCGATGCTTGAAGCCACCCCGGAAAACTGCGAAGCCTTTCGGCGGTGGCTCGATTCGCAGTGGGCAGAGCTGCCGGAGGCTCTGCCCACGCAGACGGCGGCGGAACTTGTCGGTCACAGCCCGCAGCGCATCCACGAATGGATACGGGAAGAAGTTCTGGTCGGCATTAAACTCGGCGCCATACAGTATTGTACCAAAGCGGAATTCGTAAGCTTTATGGCGTCACCGCAAAGGCTGGCGCACCCGCGCACGGAAAAATACAAAGAACTGATTCGGGAATTTAAATACAACCGGCGCCGTGAACGTGAGAACGAACAGCGGCGAATAAAACGAAGAAAAGAAAGAGGAGAAATTATTGATGAAGAAGAAAACTTTGACACAACAACAGATAGCGGAGAAACTTGACTATCTCCGCAAGCAGCGTGACGGTCTTATCGTAGGTGATTACAGAAATTATTTATATAAACTGTATATGTACCTCAAAGAGCGCTGCTCCGAAACCGAGGATGGCAGTTGCAATCCATATCCGTGGCAAATGCTCGTCGCTCTCGGCAGAGATGACCTTCACAAATCATATCTTGGATACACCTACTGTGACGATCTTGAAGCACTTGGGTATATCAGGATGCAAGGATACGGCAAGGATAAAAAGATTTTTATCATAAAAGATATTGATTTTTAATCCTCTGCCGTAACAGAATGCCTCACCGGAAACGGTGAGGCAGCTATTTTTATTTTAATTACGACCATTTTTTTTGGCCATTTTTTGCATGTATTTTAGATAATTTGAAATTCTTCCAATCCAATATTCTGCTTCTTCAATTGACATTGTGCTAACTTCTGTTGAACCATGTCTCAAATCAGGATAAAGGCGATGCATGGTATTAAAAATGGAATGTCCTTCCTTCACTATATCTTCGAGTCCCCATACTTTTTCGGCTCGTAGGATTTTAGTGGCATTTCCGATTTCGTCATCATTTCCGTAGGCTTTTATTACTGCTTCCAATGCACTTACACAACTTCTAACGGCATCTTTTCTTGAACGTTCATTTTTTGAATTTTCTAATGATCTTATAGCATTTTCAAATTCGTCATAAGCTTGCTGGGAAGCAGATTTTATTATTGATTTTGTGGATGACATCTCATCAACTATATCAGAATCCTCTCGTATATGCCAATGAATGCGAATATTAAATGTATCAACAGTGCAGTAATAACCGATTTTGTGTTCTTCAAAAAAGTCATTAATTTCCTCATCTCTGCCTGAAACACAATCTACTAAAGCACCCATGCAATCCATAAATATATCAAATCGGCCATTGGTTACCTTATTTTTTATGCAGCGAACAAAATAACCAATTTCGCTAGCGAGAAAATCCCATCCCCAATTTGTTGTTGGTTCGCAAGGTATAATTTCAGAAAACCGATTTAAATATCCCTTTAGCGTAAAAGCATCGTTAGAATATCTTCTTATCAAGCCTTCTAATTCTGACCACACAGCATTCGGTACGGTTTGCATATGATATTTATCTTCTCTGTATGATTTGTAATTTGGAACGTCGTTTTTAAAAGACATTTTATTCCTCCGTCTGTAATTAATTAAGCCGCAAGGAAATCCTTGCGGCTTTTTGTGCGGTAAAAACCGCTTGTTTGGCGGAGAGCGTGGGATTCGAACCCACGGTACCTTACGGTACACCGCATTTCGAGTGCGGCTCGTTATGACCACTTCGATAGCTCTCCATCTGTTAAGTATGCAAATTGTCACGCCAACTGAGTGGCTAACACTGGAAGTATACCATATTAAACGCGTGCGTTCAAGGAAAAAATAATAAAATCGAGTCGTTCATTATTACGGCACTAAAGATAAAAATACGCTTTACGAAAATAATTTCGCAGAGCGTATTTTTAATAAGGAAACGAAACAAATATTTGAAGAATAAACTTGTTTATACTTACTAACCTGTATTATAATCAAAGAAAGTGTATTAGTAAAACGCAAGTATTTTATTGATATAATTAGAAACGGTAATCAGGAGGAAGAAGATGAGTCTTTCACAGTATCAGGCATTTCTCAAGACAATAGAACTCGGAAATCTTACAAGAGCCGCAGAAGATCTCGGATATACGCAGTCAGGAATCACGCATCTTTTGAATGCACTTGAGGATGATTGCGGACTTAAGCTGCTCGTGAGAGAAAAGTCGGGAGCATATGCAACGTCTGACGGAGAGATGCTGATACCGTATTTTGAGGAGATTTGCCGTTCCTACGAAAGCTTACGCAGCAAGCTTTATGCGATGAGAAAGCTCGAATCAGGTCTTGTAAGAATCGCTACATTTACAAGCGTTTCCGTACAGTGGCTGCCCGGTATTATAGCGGCTTACGTTGAGGATCATCCTCAGGTGGAGTTCCAGCTGCTTCAGGGAACAACTGAAGAAAACATGGAATGGCTTAAGAGAGGAAAGGTTGACTGTTCGTTTGTAAGCAGCATAGAAGGAAGCTCTTTCCCTACGTTTAAGCTTCACAGCGATCCTCTTGTTGCGGTTGTACCGGAGGGGCATGAGCTTGCAGCGCAGAGAACGATCTCGGTAACGGACTTAGCCAGATATCCGTATATTAAGCTGACGGAGGGAACATATACGGAAACAAAGGAAATAGAAGACGTATTTCTGAGACATAATGCGCGCCCTAAGGTCAGGTTCTCAGAAATGAACGACTATGCTGTAGTTGCTATGGTCGAAAAGAACCTCGGAGTGACACTTTTGCCGCAGATGCTCGTCTGGAAAACTACGAGAAAGCTGGCGGTAAGACCGCTTACATCAGGAGAAGACAGAATTCTCGGCATTGCCGTAAAGAATATAGAACAGATGAACGAGGCGACGCGCGAATTTATCAAATACGCACAGCGCTGGGTTGCCCAGAAGTACGAGGGCTAGCCTAACGCACCGCTTGACGGTGTATGAGGCTAAAAGTATAATATATAGTTAGAATATAACCGGGAAAGAGGATCACATGTACAGTTTTGATGATCTTGTTGACATCGGCGGCTCCATCTTGGAAAACGTAACAGATGCAATAGAAAGAAAGGACTTTTCGGGTCTCAGCGACGAAATAAGACGAAAGGTCGGAAGCTTTAACTACACATATAGCGGAAGGCGGTACCAACAGTCGTTTTCAGGGCGAAAAAAAACGCAGGGGATAGATATTACGCCGCTTCAAAAGCCGAATCTTACTCCGTTCCAGCAAAATCGCCCTATGGGTGCAAAGCCGATTCTCAAGATGGTATTCGGTCTGATCGGCCTTATTGCTTTTGTTCCTGCATCCATACCTCTTATCGTGGCTTCGGCTTTTTTTCCGTCGGTGGCTTCCGTTTCAACGGCTATAATCACAGGACTTCTTGCCGCAGGCTCAGGAGCTCTTTTCGGAAGCGGTGTGCAGAACAAGCGTCTTCAGGATAAGTTCAACAAATACGCAAAGATAATAGGTCCGGAGGAGTATTATCCTGTCAATCAGCTTTCTGCGCAAATGCTCGAGACGAGCGATGAAACGCTCAAGTCTCTTGACAGGATGATAAAGGCGAAATTCTTGCCACAGGCGCGATTTGATGCGAAGAGAACGACATTGATGCTTACGCCTTGGGTATACGAGCAGTATCAGCTCGCAGAGAACACAAGGCTCGACAAAGAAGCAAAAGCCGCTGCACGCGATAATGCAAATGTTCCGCCTGAAGCAAAGGCACTTCTTGCGGAAGGGGAAGCCTTTATCGAAAAGATACGTGTTGCAAACGTAAAGATCATAGACGATGAGATGTCCGATAAGCTTGACAATATGGAGATTATCGTAGACCGCATATTCAGGCAGGTTGAGAAGGATCCGACTTCGTATCAGAATCTCAGAAAGTTTATGAATTACTATCTCCCTACTACTGAGAAGCTGATAAATGCGTATATCTACCTTGACGAACAGCCGCAGATAGGCGAAAATATAAAGAGCACGAAAAGAGAAATCGCAGAAGCGATGGACACGATAAACAATGCTTTTGTTAAGCTGTTTGACAGCCTTTATGAGGATATAGCATGGGATGTTGCAAGTGACATTTCCGTAATGCAGACCATGATGGCTCAGGACGGCCTCACAGATGATAGAACAAAAAAAGGTAAAACAGTTCATAACAGGAGGAATAAATAATGACAGATAAATTTGATGATTTTAAGGTTACGGCACCGGAGCTATCGTTTGAAGAAGCTCTTCCGAGCGAAGATGATATCGTAGCAGTCCCTATAGATGCTGAGGCTGATTCCTCTGCTGATGAGGCGGGCAAAGATGTGGTCGAGGCGAGCAGCCTTTCAAGCGAAGAGCTTGCCATCGTAAATACCTTCGTTGAGAAGATAGATATCAACAACTCACAGGCGATAATGAATTACGGTGTCGGTGCACAGAAGAAGATTGCGGATTTCTCGGAGAAGGCTCTTGAGAACGTTAAGACTCAGGATATGGGCGAGGTCGGAAATATGATAACCGGACTTGTAGGCGAGCTCAAGAATTTTGATGTAGAAGAAAAAGGAATCTTCGGCTTCTTCAAGAGAAGAAGCAACGATTTGCAGGCGCTCAAAGCAAAATACAGCAAGGTCGAAACAAATGTCGCAAACATCAAAAACGAACTCGAAACCCGCCAGGTTCAGTTAATGAAGGACTCGGCAATGCTCGACCGCATGTATGAGATGAACCTCAGCTATTTCAAAGAGCTTACCATGTACATCATGGCAGGAAAGCAGAAGCTTGAGCAGACGAGAAGCGGAGAGCTGGCAGAGCTGCAGAGGATAGCTCAGGAGAGCGGACTCCCTGAAGATGCCCAAAAAGCAAAGGATCTTGCGACGCTGTGCGAGAGATTTGAGAAGAAAATCTATGATCTGGAGCTTACGCGTTCAATTGCAATGCAGACAGGACCTCAGATCAGAATGGTACAGGCTTCCGACAACCTTATGGCCGAGAAGATACAGTCAACAATAGTAAATACAATTCCTCTTTGGAAAAATCAGATGGTTATAGCCATGGGGCTTGAACATTCGACACAGGCGGCGAAGGCGCAGCATGCAGTTAACGAGATGACGAACGAGCTGCTCAAGAAGAATGCAGAGGCACTCCACGAAGCTACGATTGCAAGCGTCAAGGAATCGGAGCGCGGTATTGTCGATATAGAAACGCTCAAGCAGACGAACCAGTCGCTTATAGCAACGCTTGATGAAGTTCTTGCTATACAGGCAGAGGGCAAGTCAAGGCGTCAGTCGGCGGAGGCTGAGCTCATTCAGATCGAAGACCAGCTTAAGGGAAAGCTCCTTCTTGCATCCAAGGCTCAGTCGGGAAACGAGAGCGAAAGCGAAGAAGTACAGTAATTTGATTATTTGCAGGCGGTGGCTTTTGCCATCGCCGTTTTTAAACTTATATGGAAGGAATCCTTATGTTTAATGTGAATGATAAGATCCTATTTATAACGGCAGGTGTAATAGTCCTTTATGTCCTCATTCAGTCCGTGATTTTTTTGATAATCGCATTAAGGCGTGCAGATGAGCTTGGGATGGACAGAAAAAAGATAAAGCGCATGATGATATCGACTGCGGTATTCACGATAGCACCTGCGGTGTCGATTTTGCTCGGAATGATAACTCTCTCAAAATTTCTGGGGCTGCCGCTTCCGTGGCTCAGACTTTCGGTGCTTGGAGCATTGACATATGAGCTTCCGGCAGCATCGACAGCCGCATCCGTTACAGGAACATCGCTTGCGGAGACGATAACCGACCCAGTAGTTTACTCAAACATAGCGTGGGTAATGACATGCGGAATATTGTCAGGAATAATTATAATCACGCTGTTCCTTCCACAGATGAAAAGCGGTCTCGTAAAGATCAAAGGCAGCGACGAAAGATGGGGACGCATATTCAGCGACTCTCTGTTTATGGGTATGATCTCCGCGTTTCTCGGCTTGATTTTTGCGGATATAAGGTCGGGGCTTTCTGGATTCATACCTGTTACAGTTATGCTTATAAGTGCCGGAATGATGGCCGTAATCGGATACTTTGTCAAGGTGCGAAAGATTGCGTGGCTCGAAAACTATGCTATGCCGATAAGCATGCTTGCTTCGATGGCGCTTGCGATACCGGTAACGGCTTTGATGGGAGGTAAGTAATATGGAAAAGAAGAGGGACAAGACATATAACGACAAAATATTTTTTATCGGCAGAATCACGACGCTCATTGCAATCCTGTTGTTCATCCTTTTTCCTGTTACGGTAAGCGTTTATTACGGCGCGTGGCCTAAGCTCGGCGATTTCCTAAAGGGGATGCTCGGTGTAGCTCCTATATTTTGGATCGTTGGAGCTATAGAGGCATTCACGTTTGCACCGATGCTTGGAATAGGCGGAACATATCTCGGCTTTGTTACAGGCAACCTTACGGCGATGAAGGTTCCTGCGGCACTGAACGCAATGCAGGCCTTCAAGGCGGAAGCCGACACTGACGAGGGCGAGGTTATTTCGACGATAGCCATTGCCGTTTCATCCATTGTAACCGTAACGATACTGTTTTTCGGAATGCTCCTGCTTACTCCGCTTCAGCCGGTTCTCCAGTCGGAAATACTGAAGCCTGCTTTTGATAATATTCTTCCTGCTCTCTTCGGTGGTCTTGCGGTAGTATTCTTTGCGAAAAACGCAAAGATAGCGATTGCGCCGGTTTTGCTGATGCTTGTACTTTTTATAGCCGTGCCTGCGCTGGCATCTGCCGTAAGCATAATGGTGCCGGTCGGTGCGATTTTTGCCATAGCCGTTTCGAGAATACTCTACAAAAAAGGTTTGCTGTAGGTGGTATTATGGCAGCCCGAAGCGAAAACAAACGCGTGATTTTTCACGTTGATGTAAACAGTGCATTTTTGTCATGGGAAGCGGCAAGACGTGTCAAAAACGGTGAGGCTGACATAAGGATGATTCCGTCGGCAATAGGCGGTGATCGAGACAAAAGGACAGGCGTCATCCTTGCAAAGTCAATCCCTGCAAAGAAATACGGTATAAGAACGGGAGAGGCGGTATCGTCGGCTCTCAGAAAAATGCCAGAGCTTTATCTTGCCCGGCCTGATTTCAGACTTTATATGGAATGCTCACATGCGTTTATGAAAATATGCGAGGAATACTCACCGCTTGTCGAAAAATTTTCCATAGACGAGTGTTTTATCGATATGACGGGTATGAGTAAAGTGTTTCCGGACATCATTAAAGCGGCATATGAGCTGAAGAATAGGATCAGAGATGAGCTTGGATTTACCGTAAATGTAGGTGTCGGAAGCAATAAGCTGCTTGCAAAAATGGCAAGTGATTTCGAAAAACCGGATAAAGTTCACACGCTTTTCAAAAGTGAAATAAAAGAAAAAATGTGGCACCTTCCTGTGCGTGAGCTATATTCGGTAGGCAGGGCGACTGCGGAAAAGCTTGTCAAAGAGCATATCTATACCATTGGAGAGCTTGCTTCGGCTGATTTGAAGAGGCTGCAGAGGATTGCGGGCTTTAAGGGCGGTGAAGTGTTAAACCGCTTTGCAAACGGAATCGATGACTCTCCTGTTTCGCCTGAGAGAGAAAAAGCGAAGGGCTACAGCATTTCTACGACTCTCGAGCATGATATAAAATCATCTGAAGAGGGTAAAAGAGTAATACTGGAGCTTGCGGACAGCGTCGCTGCGCGAATGCGTGCAGACGGGGCAAAGGCGCAGTGCATTTCCGTAACAGTAAGGGGAAATGATTTCAGAAATCATTCACACCAAAAAAAGATTTCCTCATCAACGGACGTTACGTCGGAGATATATGATATTTCTACGGCACTTTTTGACGAGCTGTGGAATCGGAAAACACCGCTTAGGCTTATAGGCATTTCTCTCACGGATTTGTGCGACGAGGACGAAGAACAGCTTTCGTTATTCGAAACAATAGGAGAGGAAAGCAGCATTAAGGATAGATTGGCTGACAAAGCGGTCGATGAAATAAGGAAAAAATTTGGGAAAAGTACGATAATGCCGGGCACACTTGTAGAAAATACCGTAGGTGCAGGAAAAAAATACGAAGCTCAGATAGAAAGAATGAAAAACAAACCGAATGGAAAAAAATTTGAAAAGTAAAATCGGAAAGCTGTTTTTGATAGTAGCGGTTTTGATATTGTTCGTTACATTGTTTGCGGGCTGTAAATCACGAAATCAAGGCAGCGATGCTCCCGAATCACATGGTTTTGCGATAGAGGAAAACGGAACATATTCGTCAAAAGAGGAAGTTGCGGCGTACATAAATGAATACGGAAGGCTTCCGGAAAATTTCATAACAAAGAAGGAAGCAAAAACGCTCGGCTGGGAAGGCGGTTCACTCGAACCGTTTGCAAAAGGCAAGTGCATAGGGGGCGACGTTTTCGGAAATTTCGAAGGCTTGCTGCCGGAGAAGCCCGGACGAAAATATTTTGAGTGCGATATAGATACGCTCGGAGCATCAAAGCGCGGCGCAAAGCGGATTATCTTTTCAAACGACGGTCTGATATATTACACTGACGATCACTACGATACGTTTGAGCTTTTGTACGGAGAAGAATGATGAAATATTATATAGATCTTGACGGCACTGCATCAAAGGCGGCGTTATGGGAAAAAGTTGTCGCAGCTATGCGTTTACCTGACCATTTTGGCAAAAATCTTGACGCATTTTATGATATAATGACGGATATTACAGATTTTACGGAAGTTACGTTTTCTTTACCGGATACTGCGGAAGAATCGTTAAAGCCGTATCTCGACCGCCTCAAAAATGTATGTGAGGCTATAAACGAAGAAAATCCTTCGGTTTTTATTAATTTCCAAAAGGAGAATTTGGGTGATGACAGCATCTTCGACTCATACTATGCGGACGAAGAAGACCATGACCTTGAGAATAATATATGAGAGAGCTTATAATTTATATTATAATGGCTGCTATCGGATATGCGGTAGGCAGCAGACTTAGAAAACATAAAGAGAAGATAAAATGGACATCGAAGGTTCAGACAGCCGCTATAATTATACTCGTTCTTACTATGGGAGCGAGAATGGGAGCTAACGATGAAGTTATATCGAATCTCAGCGCAATAGGTTTTTATGCATTTGTTACGACTGTGATAATCCTTGCATTTTCGGTTGCGGCTGTAAGTATTACGGCAAGACTCCTTAAAATGGACAGATATGCAGGCTCCGACGGGCATAAGTCATCCGACAAATCAAAGGGTTTAGGTATCGATAAGATGACTGTATATATCGTTCTTGCAGTGGCAGCAGGTATTCTTTGCGGTTACTTTTTTGCCGAAAAGCTTTTCAGCAGCTTTGAAGCATTTGACAGTGCGGCAGGACTTGCGATAAATATAGGACTGTGCGTGTTGCTTTGGTTTGTGGGACTTGATCTCGGACTTGACGGAACTGCCTTCGG
>JAEXBK010000028.1 GCA_023394035.1 Bacillota bacterium | reverse complement strand
TTTCTAAAGCAGAATGCATCGTGCTTGTTTTGATCGGTGAGCTCGTAATAACCCTCATAAACACAGGTGCACTTTACCTCGACAGCAAAATTTACGGATATTATTACCCTACTATAATCGTAGGCATGATTATTCCGCGCCTGCTTTTAGCTGTAGCAAAGGGCTTCATCTATGCGATCGCAGTTCCGCCAATCGTGGACAGGATTCGCAAAGCGACTTTATAGTTCAGTGACCGAAAGAGGCATATCATGAAATTTACTTTTG
This sequence comes from Bacillota bacterium, assembly GCA_023394035.1. GTDB lineage: Bacteria > Bacillota > Clostridia > Peptostreptococcales > Anaerovoracaceae > Eubacterium_B. The sequence continues at coordinate 8,285 of JAEXBK010000028.1, read as the reverse complement.
AAGAGGCGCTCTCATATATTGAAACATACACGTGGAGCAGTACAAGACTTGGGCTTGAACGCACACGCGAGCTGCTCTCCCTTCTCGGAGATCCGCATCAGCATCTTAAGATAGTTCACGTGGCAGGCAGCAACGGCAAGGGTTCGACGTGTTCAATGCTCGCCTCTATCATGCAGGAAAGCGGCTATAAAACCGGGATTTATATTTCTCCCCATATAGAGAACTTCTGCGAAAGATTTCGTATAAACGGCACAGACATTCCGAAAAACAGGCTTGCCGATGTGACATCAAAGGTCGCGGAGCTCGCTGACAGCATGGACGACCACCCAAGTCAGTTTGAAATCGTTACCGCTATAGCGCTTCAATATTTCTATGAAGAAAAATGTGACATCGTAATACTTGAAGTAGGCATGGGCGGCAGCCTCGACAGCACCAATGTCATCTGCCCTCCGGAAGTCGCGGTTATAACGAACATCGGCTTGGAGCATACCGAATATCTCGGCAATACGCTTTCCGAAATAGCTTCGGCAAAGGCAGGCATCATCAAGGCCGGGTCTTCATGCGTATGCTACGATATAGAGGATGAAGCTCTTGAAGTAGTAAAAAATATTTGTACGGAAAAAGATGTACCTCTTACCGTCGTAGACTTTTCAAATATAACTTCCATCTCACATGAGCTTTCCGGTCAGGTATTTAAGTATAACGGTTCTGTAAGCGACCTCGTACCGAGCGGGCAGTTCACATCTTCTCTGCTCGGAGCTCACCAGCTGAAGAATGCGGCAACTGTACTCGAAACGATAGGTGCGCTCATACGCAGAGGCTGGACAATTACCGACGATGCCGTATCGCAGGGGCTTGCAAACGCAAAATGGCCTGCACGCTTTGAGGTGCTCTCGGGGCTCCGGAACACATCGTCAAAAGGCGATTCAATCAATTCCCCGCTATTTATCCTTGACGGAGGTCATAATCCACAGTGTGCCAATGCACTTGCAGAGGCCATAAACGATTATCTGCCAAACCGAAAAATCACTTTTCTTATCGGTATTTTGAAGGATAAGGATTATAACGCCGTAATCGACACGCTTATGCCTTTTGCAGACAGGTTCATATGCGTAACTCCGCCTACGGACAGAGCGATGGCAGCCGAAGAGCTTTGTGAAGTTCTGACATCAAAGGGTGCCGCCGCAAATATTGCAAAATCGGCATCCGAAGGAATCACTGCCGCCTTTGATGCGTCAAACGGAAATCCTGTCATTGCATTCGGTTCGCTCTATCTTGCAGGTGATGTGCGTTCATCATATACGACTGCGCTCAAGAAGCATTTGAGAAAAAAGGCGATTGCCGCGCGTGATGCGCTTTCACACGAGGAGCGCGTGCAAAAATCCGGCATTATATGCGAGCGTATAGCTTCTTCCCCGCTCTACGCAAATGCCGATTCCATAATGATATACAGCGCAATCAATGCGGAGGTCGATCTCTCAAAGCTTGCATCAAAAGCAGCTTCAGACGGCAAGACCGTGCTCTATCCGTACTGCAGAACCAAGACGGAAATGGATGCTTTCCTTCCGGGCAATGCAGACGCATGGAAAAAAGGAGCTTTTGGGATTTCCGAACCCGATCCGTCAAGATCCACAATTTTCGAGCCGGCCTCCATAGATGTAGTCGTGTGCCCGTGCACCGGCTTTGATGAAACATGTATGAGGCTCGGGATGGGCGGCGGCTACTACGACAGATACTTGCCAAGGTGCAAAAACGCGGATGTAGTGGCGGTTGCATTTGACTGTCAGAGGATAGACAAAGTCCCGGCAGACGAGAACGATGCTGCCGTTTATGCCGTTTTCACGGAAGTGGAAACATATTGAGGCTTATGATATAATATTTTCGTATATAGACTGGAGGTTTTATGATTGCAGGAATGACTTACTACCAAATATGCTGGTTCTTTCTTTTATATTCTTTTTTAGGTTGGATAACCGAAGTAATTTTTTATGCGGTGACGGAAGGCAATATCATCAATCGCGGATTTTTGAGCAGCCCTGTATGCCCCGTTTACGGCTTCGGAGTTCTCAGCGTGTTTGCGGCGGTAAATCATTTTGATGCAGCGGCAGGTGTCACTTCATTCGGACAAAGCGTAAGCATCCCGTTAGTATTCTTCTGCGGAATGGGGCTTGCCACCGCGGTCGAGCTTATTGCAGGCTGGGGTCTTGACAGGCTCTTTCATGCGCGATGGTGGGATTATTCCGACAAGCCGCTCAATCTCAACGGATATATATGTCTCGAATTCAGCATCATGTGGGGGTTTGCAATAACCTTCGTCATCAAGCTTTTCCATCCTCAGCTTCTTAAGGAGCAAATGGACTTCATTCCGCACAGGATAGGCTGGATAGGCATGGCAATCATTTATCTCATACTGCTCGTTGACCTTATCGTCACCGTTGCCGTCATAGTCGGATTTAATAAGCAGCTTGAGCAGCTCGATTCGATAAGAACATCCATGCTGCAGCTCGGAGATCGCTTAAGCGGAGTCATCGGCAAAGGAACACTTGCCACCACTCAATCTTTGGAAAACGGAAAAAATCAGGCTATAAACATGGCCTCGGACCTAAAAGATGCCGCTTCAAACAAAATAGGTGCGGTTCAGGAAGCAGCAAGCGCGAAGATTGACGCAGTTCAGGAAGCGGCCACGGCAACCATAAGCGCAGTCCAAGAGGCTGCGGCAGCAACTATTAGCGCAGTACAGGATGCAGCGTCTGCAAGGCTTGATGAAGTCCAGAGCACATGGATCGAATTTGCAAAGATAACAAAAGAAGAAGTATCAGACATCATGCCGGGCTCATCTTCCGAAAAAGAATCGTCTGACGATGAAACAAAAATACGCGAGGAAATGGAAGAGCTCGAAGAAAAAGAAAAGCAGATCCTCGATAAGATACTCTCTCATAAGCTGTTCGGCGCAGGGCGTCTCGTGCGAGCCTTCCCTCGCATGGTTCACGATAAATACAGCGACATGATCAAGCTCATAAACGATCGCCTGAAAAACAAAAAATAGAGATAGGTATTATGCTAAAACTCCGGAACATATTACATCGTTCCGGAGTTTTCTAAATTGTATGTATGGTCATGATTCACCATCAGTTTATTGGATTTATAAATTTATTGTAGCTTAGATTATTTCGAGTGGTCTATTGTTGCAGCTATATCCCACTTTTTTCTGCAGAGCCTTATGATAAACAGGCTTCCACGCACGGCAAGCTCTATCGACATAGCTATCCAGACGCCTTTGAGACCAAGCTTTGCGGCAAGGAGAGTCGCAAGAGGAAGTCTTACCGCCCACATGCTGAAAAGATTGAGCAGGCACGGAGCAAGCGTATCCCCCACTCCCCGAAATGCCCCGTTAGCAACGATTTCCATAGCATAGAACGGTTCGGCAAACGCTACTATTCTCAGCACGCTCGTTCCGAGAAGCTGTATTTCCGTATCAGGAGTAAGTATATGCATCATGAACGGTGCAAGTATATACATCAAAACACTTAAGAAAGAAATCACTCCAACTCCAAGTCCTGTGGAAAGCCATGCGAGCTTCCTCGTGAGAGTCGGTCTTCCTGCTCCAGCGCTTTGTCCTATCAGCGTAGTCGTAGCAGCACCTATACCGTATACCGGCATATAGCAAAGGCTTTCCGCCGTAACGGCAAATGAATTTGCCGCAAGTGAAATCGTTCCAAGCGGCGCAACGATTTTTACCGATACCACTTGCGCTCCGCCGAGCACAACGGATTCGAGAGCCATGGGTACGGCAATTTTGAATGCTTTTGATATTATATGAGGCGAAAATTCCGTTTTTTCGTCCCTTACAAGCTTAAGCTTGTCGGCTTTTTGGAGAAGATATACGGTCACCCAAACAGCGCATACAAGGCCTGCAAGTGCTGTCCCAAGCGCTGCTCCCGTAACGCCAAGACCCGCTCCCGGCACGGTAAAGTCACATCCTAATATAGTTATTTTTCTTGTTTGGAAAATAAGGAAATAGTTAAAAATTACATCGAGCGCACACATTGTAACGCCCGCAATGCTCGGAAGCTTCATGTTTCCGCTGCACTGCACCATACCCGATGATGCCATAAATATCATCATTGCAGGCAGGAAAAAAGAATACACGAGAAAGTATTTCGTTGCACTCGTGCACACCGCAGGCTCCGCACCGAGCCATACGGGAATTATTCCGCTTAAGGAAGCGCAAAGAGCCGCAATCAACGCACCGAAGGCAAATGAAAAAACGAGCCCGTGCTTCACCACGTCCCTTGCACCTCTGTCATCCGACGCACCGATGCGGTGCGCCACCTGAACCATAAAGCCTGTTCCGACAGCTTGGCATACGCCGCCCACAAGCCATGTGGACGGCGCTATCATTCCTATTCCTGCGGAATCTATCGCTCCGAGTCTGCCAACCATAGATGCATCTATATACTGCATTACTATGGAAGATAACTGAGCCATGATAGCAGGTATGCTGAGTCTGACAGCCAGCAAAAGCTGCTGACCGGCAGAAAGCGCCCCGCCCTCACGCATAATTTTCAGCAAATCCTTTTTCATGTTATACGCGCCTGCGGCGCTTAAGCATAATATACCTGAGAAGTGAGCCTATAGGTTTCTTGAGCACCTTTTCGAGTTCTCCGCTAAACACTTTCGTTTCCCCGCCCCATCTCATTTTGTATGCGGTAAGGTTATGATCTTTGTCTTTATATGTTCCGCCGAGATCTACAGTCGAGTGTCCGAGAGAGACTGCCCTTTCGAATATATTTGACAGCATGAAATAGTTAGGATTCAACTGTCGCATATGGTTTGAGCTGAAAGCATAATGATAGTATGTTTTTTCGAAGGCGTCTATGACAAGGCATGCGCACAGCACCTTGTTTTCGTCGTTCGTTTCCGCAAGCTCCCCGAGCATATCATCGAGTTTTCTGATAGAACCCTGTATGTCGCTTTCGACCGCTCCTTTTTTGCTTCCCCTCGCCTGTATCTTTTCGAGCTCCGCAATCCATTTGTTTTTCTGCTCTGTAAGGACTGTACCCGTTTTTTCTTTGTCCAGCTCCACGATGAAAAGCTTGCCGTAGCCGGATTCAATAAGACCGCTCACGGTTTTGACGAACATTTCTTTGCTTGACAGAACAAAGCCGTCGCGCTCCTCGGTCTCAACATTAAGCTTGTAGCAAGTATCTATATCATCCTTTGTTCCTTCACGGAAGATGAGCCCATACTCTTTTGATTTTTTGATAAGAGGTACGATTTTCTTGGAAAAACCCTTGTATATGTCTTCTTTGTTTATTTTACAAACGGACTTATACGGCATGAATGTATGTGAAGCATTCTCGTCATCCAAAGGCTGCAAATTGATTCCCTTTTCCGATAGCCATTTGTAGAATTCCGTGTTCTCGCGTTCTACAGGGAAGTCAAATCGGACATATTGTACCCCTAACGACTTGAGCCATTTGACGGTTTCCTCATATGAAAACTCCAAAAGAGCTCTGTTATCGTAGTCGATCATGAAGCCTCGCCCAAGAAAGCAATAGTAACCGAGCCCTTTGAATATGGGCTTAAGCGGCGCAGAGACTCCCCCTATGAGCTTACCCTCATCACCTTCATTCTCAGCTTCAAAAAAGCCAAGAACGCGATGCTCCAAGTATCCGTTCAGACGCATAGTTTCGGCATATTGTGTAAGATGCTGATAGCATCCGTAAGGACACGTATGGATTAATTCGTTGTATTGATTAAGTTCTTTGGTGGAGTTTAATTCCTTGGAGAAAAACATCGTTACCTCTATTTCATGAACTGTATTTTGTTTTATGTATGTTATTTTACCTTAGGACCTGCCGCTACTACCTCTGCACTCATATGGTCATACTTCTTGAAGTTTTCGGTGAAGCTGTTTGCAAGCTTTTCACAGCTCGCTGCATATGCAGCCTTGTCTTCCCATGTATTTTCAGGATTCAGAAGCTCCGAAGGCACGCCTTCGATATGAGTAGGTACCGAAACGCCGAACGTTTTGTCTACCGTAAATTCGCCTTTTTCGATTTCGCCTGTAAGGGCTGCCGTTATCATAGCTCTCGTATATGAAAGCTTCATTCTCTTGCCCGTACCGTTCCAGCCCGTATTTACGAGATAAACGTTAGCACCCGATTTTTCGACCTTTTCAGCAAGCATCGCCGCATATACCGAAGGATCGAGTGGGAGGAATGGTTCTCCGAAGCATGTTGAGAAAGTAGGAACAGGCTCGGTAATTCCGATTTCCGTACCTGCGACCTTTGATGTGAAGCCCGATACGAAGTAATACATAGCCTGATTTCTGTCGAGCTTGCTGATTGGCGGAAGTACACCGTAAGCGTCAGCAGTCAGGAAGATTACAGTCTTCGGAACGCTTGGGCTCATGCCTGAAAGCTCCGCATTCGGAATATATTCTATCGGGTATCCTACGCGCGAGTTTACGGCTAATGAATCATCAAAGAAGTCAAATTCGCGTGTTTCCGGATCCATGACTACGTTTTCTACGAGCGATCCGAATTTGATTGCATTGTAGATTTCAGGTTCTCCCTCAGGTGAAAGATTGATGCACTTAGCATAGCATCCGCCTTCGAAATTGAACACCGAATCATCTGCCCAGCCGTGCTCATCGTCACCTATCAGCTTTCTGTTAGGGTCTGCCGAAAGTGTTGTCTTTCCTGTTCCTGAAAGTCCGAAGAATACTGCACTGTCGCCCTTTTCTCCGATGTTTGCCGAGCAATGCATCGGGAATACCCCCATCTTAGGGAGTATATAGTTCATAACCGAGAATACGGATTTTTTGATTTCACCCGCATATCTTGAACCGCAAATAAGGACTTCTCTTGCCTCGTAGTCTACGATTATTGCAGCTTCAGAGCGAGTTCCGTCAATTTCAGGTATGCACTTGAAGCCCGGTGCTGCGATTATGGTGTAATCTTCTTTGAAATCCTGCAGCTGTTCTGCCGTCGGGCGTCTGAGCAGCTGATGTATGAACAGATTCTGTGAAGCGAGTTCATTTATGATTCTGAATGACTTTGTGTACTTAGGATCAGCTCCCGCAAAGCCGTCGAATATGAACAGCTCCTTGCCCTGCAGATATGCTATTACTTTTCCCTTTATCTGTTCGTATCTTTCCTTGTCGATCGGGCGGTTTACCTTACCCCACGCGATCTCATCATGGACGGACGGAGTGTCAACGATGAATTTGTCGTTGGCGCTTCTCCCTGTATATTTTCCCGTCTTTACGACGAGCGCCCCTGTTCCCGACAGCGTTCCTTCACATCTTCTAAGTGCGTGCTCAGTCAGCTGCGCAGGTGTCAGATTGCGGTATACAGCCTCGGCATTGATGATACCGAGCTTCTCCAGCCCATAAGTTTCCATATTTCTTCCTCCTGTTATAAAACCGTTAAAAAAACCTGTGTTATAAAAAGCGTTTCGACATTAAAGCAGGCGTTAAGCCTGCTTCTATACGATTATGTTAATATTGTATCATACTAAGTGAAAAAGATATACCTCAAAAAGATTTACCCTTCATATTCGAGGGCTGTAATCGCAAGCGCTTCAAGATAATCTATTCCGGGAGAAATCGCCTCTTCTTTCACGCAGTACTGCGGATGATGAAGACCATGCCCCTTTCCTATTCCAAAGCGCACGTAAACGCCCGGTTTACCGTCCGTAAGAAATGCGGAATAATCATCGCTTGCCATTGTCGGAGGACTGTAAGGCAGCGGAAGCCCTGCTCTCTTTGCCGCTTCTCTTGCGATTTCGCAAAGACGGATGTCGTTTATTACGGCTTCCGGTCCGTCCGTCCATGTCAGCACACACTCCGCACCCGTAAGCTTGTTAAAGCTCTCTGTTACGGCAGCAAAGTTATCTTTTATGGTCTTTCTGCTTTCTTTTGAAAGAGTTCTTACGGTTCCCTCAAAGAAAACATGAGTCGGAATTATATTCCATGCACTGCCGCCGCTTACTCGCGTAAAGCTTATAACTCTCGGCTCAAGCGGGTCAACCTTTCTGTCTGCAAGTACTCTGAGCGTTCCTATCATCTGCGTCATTATCTCAATCGGATCATCTCCGAGATGCGGTGCCGCTCCGTGTGTTCCAACGCCCTTGATGTCAACTCTGAATCTGTCGCCTGCGGCTCTCACCCCTTTGGGGGTCACACCTACGCAGCCGGCATCAAAGGCAGGCTCTGTATGTATGCAGTAAAATTCCTGAACATCGTCTATCAGACCGGTTTCTACTACGCTCTCTGC
>JAEXBK010000022.1 GCA_023394035.1 Bacillota bacterium | reverse complement strand
TTTCTAAAGGATTCGACTGTCGGCGCATTTGCGGTTGTCACGTCAATATTCCTTGTGCTCGGGATTTTTGCATTCCTTAATGTCTATATAGGCGGGAAGGAGCACTTTACAGAAATTCTGCCGGTCTTTGTTATACCTGTTATGTCAAGGGCATTTGCGGGAGGAAGCGTGCTAATGTGCAGGCCTCTCGGCATAAGCCAGTACAGCAAAGCCCACAGCGTTGCACAAAAAGGCAGCTTTGCGGTGCTTGCGGTGCTTTCTGCGGTAATTCTTGCGGTGACTTTGGTTATCGGAAGAACAGCCGTATACGGAATAATCATTCCGGCGGCGGCAACTGCGACAGCGACTTTTGTTTCAGGTGCGTATGCGAGATCAAAGCTTGGCGGGATGAACGGCGATATAGCCGGATACAGCATATGTATGGGCGAGCTTTTCGGAGTTCTAAGCCTGTTGTTTATTTAGACGGGAGTCGTAGGTATGATTTTAGTCATAGGCGGAGCTTATCAGGGCAAGGCGGATTTTGTAAAGAGAAGATTTTCGCTCTCTGAAGACGATTTTTTGAGAGCAGATCGTTATACGGAGCGTTTAAGCACAGAGAAACGTGCAATCTATGGGCTCGAGGAGTGGGTATACGGGCGTGTGAGCGCCGGAAAAGACACGGAGCTTGATATAAGAGGCGAACTTTGTGGTATAAAGAATAAGATTATTATTTGTAACGATATAACGCAGGGACTTGTCCCGATGGATAAGACCGATCGCGCGTGGCGTGAGGCGGTCGGACGCTGTATAACCTTCCTTGCGGCAAATGCAGATGAGGTATACAGGGTGTTCTGCGGGATAGAGAACAGGATTAAATAGATGAATTCACGAATAGTTATGATAAGGCACGGAATAACGGAAGGCAACCTCAAGAGATGGTTTTACGGGGCTGCCGATATTCCGCTTTCCGAGCAAGGTGAAAGAAAACTCGAAAAGCTTTCGGAAGAGGGATTTTATCCGGAGCTTCCTTCCAATACGGCTTACTATACGACGGGTCTTAAGAGAACCGAGCAGACGCTTGAAATTATTTACGGAGATGTTGAGCATGATGTTATTCCGGAGCTGCAGGAGATGAACTTCGGAGAATACGAGTGCAAGAGCTTTGACGAGCTGAACGATGATCCCGTATTTTTGGAATGGGGATATGACAGGACTGACGATGTTGCACTTCCGGGCGGCGAGTCGAGAAACGAATTCCGTGCACGCGTAAAGTCGGGTCTTGAGAAGCTGCTGGCTCTTCATAATATGAGGGGTGAAGACGCTTCTACTCTGATGATATGTCACGGAGGCGTGATTTCCATGATTCTCGAAGAAACATTTCCCGGAGAAAGGGAGTCCATGTGGGAGTGGATGCCTGAACCGGGATACGGATATGATATTCATGTAGAGGACGGAAGGATCGTTTCCGCCGAAGTCATAGGAAGTCTTGGAGACAGTCTTCAGGATGCGATAAAGGAATATAGCAGGGGGTAAAGATGAGGGATAAAGAAAACAAGAAAAAATCAGGAATAATGGACTGGATATACAGGCTTATAATGCTGATTTTGATAGGGGTAATGCTGTTCAGCGGCTATAAGATAATCTCGATCCAGATGGAATATCGCGAGGGCACAAAAGCATACGAGGAGCTTGCGAGCGAGATTGACAAATCCATTAAAAAGGCAGGTGCGAAAGAGCCTTCCTATCTCAACATAGATTGGGAAAAGCTTGCGGCATCAAATACGAGCGGCATTGATGTCAAGCATTATGCGTGGATACGCCTAAAGGGTACGGAGCTGAATTATCCTATTGTTCAGACCTACGATAACGACAGTTTTCTGAGGCATATGCTTAACGGCGAATACAATATAAAGGGCACGATTTTTGTCGACTACAGAGTGGAAGTGCCGTTTGTTGATTTCAAGACTGTAGTCTACGGTCACAATATGAAGGACGGCACGATGTTCACGCATGTCCAGAAGTATGTGGAAAATGAAGGATATTTCGCCCAGCACAAGACGCTGGAGCTTTACACGCCTGAACAGAATTATGACATGGTTGTTTTCGGCGGCATGCAGGTAAACGCCTTTGACAAAACCGTCTACGATTTATATTTCCCTGACGGAGAGGATTATCTGAGGACGGATATGATCGACTGGATAAAAAGCAACAATCAGATACCGGGCTTTTCGGAGAACATCGAGGTCACCGCATCCGATAAAATTGTTGTTTTGAGCACCTGCACCAATGTCGGTGAGGATGACAGGTATGTTATCTTCTGCAAGCTCGTACCTGTAAAACGATAAAACGAAGATAAAAAAACGGCGCAAAGGAACGCGTCGTTTTTTGTAATTTATATAGTCGCAATAGTCGTGATGTGGATTGCTGTTCTTTGAGCTACTCCCTCAGTGAAACCTCGCCGCTTGTGAGCGTGACTATCTCACGCATTCGCATACCTTCCATGTATTCGATTACGAGACCGCCGTTGTCATCTATGTCGATTGCGCGAGCTTTGATCGGGTCGGCACCTGAAAGCGGATGAATGTATATGTTTTTGCCGAGTATGAAACAGCGACGCTTGTATTCCGGAATGAATTTCCTGTTCCGGAATTTTTCTATTGCGGAAAGTAAGTTGTCGGCAACCATACCGGCAAGTGCGCTTCTCGAAAATGCGTCGGATTTATCGGCAACAAAAGCATCGCCCCCCACTGCAACGGGATATTTCTTTGTGGGAAAGCAATTGATTGAAACACCTATAACGAGACTGTTTATCCTTCCCGTTTCGATGTTCGTTTGCGCCTCTGTGATGAAGCTGCTTACTCTTTTGCCCTCGGAATATATGTCATTTACCCACTTGATTCGCGTATTTGTCCCGCAGACGGCATCGATAGCGTGGCAAACGGCAAGCCCTGAGGCAAGCGTTATGAACGGAGCTTCGTCAAGTATAAAATCGGGTTTGAAAAGAATTGACAAGCTAAGTATAGACTCCGATTCCGTTTCGCTGTCGCGCTCCGAAATTACTATTGTAGGAATATCGCTCGCTTCGAGCGATTTGGCATAGCCATTAGTCGATTTGAGTCGGTCAACGATCTTGATGTGATGAGGATGCGTAATGAATACGCCAACAGACTCCTCGCTGATGAAATCCGTTTTCTCAAGAAGCATATAGCCGCGGCTTGGCCGACTCAATATTTTGTAGCCTGATTTTTTGAGCACTGCTGCCGCCTTGTTTATGGCTGCACGCGATATTCCGAGCTCGGATCCGATCTTTTGCCCCGAAACAAAAGCACCACAGTTCTCATCAAGCAATTTAAGGAGTTCGCTCTTTGTCGACATCAAAATCCTCCGATAATAATCAAATGTAACAGTTAAGGTTAATTTATCATGTAATTTCAACATTTGCAAGAGATTTTGTAAACCAAAATGATGTTGTAAACCGAGAAACAAAAGACAGCCTCTTGCGAGGCTGTCCCGATTGCGCTTCTATTTGCTCTTGATGTATTCGTCGATCTGTGCCGCTGCAGTTTTTCCTGCGCCCATTGCGAGGATTACAGTTGCAGCACCCGTTACAGCGTCTCCGCCTGCAAATATCTCGATTCTTGAAGTCTGTCCGTTCTCATCGGCAACGATACAGCCTTTTTTGTTTACATCGAGGTTCTTTGTCGTGCGTGAGATGAGCGGGTTAGGTGAAGTTCCGAGAGCCATGATAACTGTCTCGAATTCCTCTTCGTATTCGGATCCTTCGATCTTAACCGGTCTTCTTCTGCCGGAAGCATCAGGCTCACCGAGCTCGTTTCTTACGAGCTTGAGAGCTTTGACCCATCCGTCTTCGCCTAAGATTTCTTCAGGCGCTGTGAGCATCTCGAACTTGATTCCTTCTTCCTTTGCATGGTGAACTTCTTCAACTCTTGCAGGAAGCTCGGTTTCGGTTCTTCTGTATATGATAGAAACATCGGCACCGAGTCTCTTAGCAACTCTCGCTGCGTCCATAGCAACGTTTCCGCCGCCGATTACGGCAACCTTTGAGCCAACGTTGATAGGTGTATCGTACTGCTCTTCAAACGATCTCATGAGATTGTTTCTTGTGAGGAATTCGTTTGCCGAGTAAACTCCGTTAAGATTCTCGCCAGGAATATCCATAAATGTAGGAAGCCCTGCACCTGAACCGATGAATACAGCTTCGTATCCGCTTTCGATTATCTCGTCTATAGTAATGGTTCTTCCGATGATTACGTCGTTTTCTATCTTGACACCGAGATCGCGCATGTTTTCTACTTCGTGGTGAACTACTGCGTCCGGAAGTCTGAATTCAGGGATCCCGTAAACGAGTACGCCGCCTGACTGGTGAAGCGCTTCAAAGATAGTGACCTCGTAGCCTTTCTTTGCGAGCTCACCTGCGCATGTGAGACCTGCAGGTCCTGCACCGATTACAGCAACCTTATGTCCGTTTGATTCAGGCTTTTCGCTCAGTTTAACGTTGTGTGTTCTTGCGTAGTCTGCGGCAAATCTTTCTAATTTACCGATTGCTACGGCATCGCCTTTGTTGCCGAGAATACATCTCTGCTCGCACTGTGTTTCCTGAGGGCAGACTCTTCCGCAAACGGCAGGAAGTGCACTGTACTGCGAAAGAACTCTTGCGGCTTCCGCAAAGTTGCCTTCTGCAATCTCATGAACAAAAGCAGGAATGTTGATCGATACAGGGCATCCGCCTACGCAGAGAGGATTCTTGCAGTTGAGGCATCTCTTTGCTTCCTTGACTGCTTCTTCTTCCGTGTATCCGAGACATACTTCCTCGAAGTTTTTGTTTCTGACATCAGCAGGTTGTTCGGCTATAGGAGTTCTTGTAAACCTGTCGGCTTTCTTGACTCCTTCCGCTTCGTTCTTCTCTGCTTCGATTTCTTCGTGCTGCTTCTGAACGGCTCTTTCGAAATTACATACGTGATCCTTATGATCTTCGATGAGCTGTTTAGGATTATTCTTATACTGGATCTGACGCTTGAGCGCTGAATCAAAGTCAACGAGGTGACCGTCAAATTCAGGACCGTCTACGCATGCGAATTTTTTGACGCCGCCTACTGTTACACGGCATGCTCCGCACATTCCCGTTCCGTCAACCATGATAGGGTTGAGCGATACGATCGTGTGAAGGTCGAATTTCTTGGTTGTAAGGCATACGAACTTCATCATGATCATAGGCCCGATTGAGACGCATACGTCGTATTTTTTCTTTTCGTTTTCGTAAAGATCTACTATCTTGTCGGTTACCATTCCGTGGAAGCCGTAGCTGCCGTCATCGGTAGCGATATAGAGATTCTTTGAAACCGAACGAAGCTTGTCTTCGAGAATGACGAAGTCTTTGTTCTTTGCTCCGAGGATTACATCAACTTCAAGACCGTGCTCATGGAACCATTTTGCCTGCGGATAAACAGGAGCTGTTCCTACACCGCCGGCAACGAAGAGGTATCTCTTTTTCTTGAGCTCCTCGATGTCTTCGTCGATAAATTCCGAAGGAATACCGAGAGGTCCTACAAAATCAGCAAAGGAATCACCTTCGTTGAAGCTGCAGATCTTCTGTGTAGACGGGCCGGAGGCCTGAATGACTATCTGCACAGTACCTTTTTCGATATCGTAGTCGCAGATCGTAAGAGGAATTCTCTCAGCATATTTGTCTGCAATCACGATAATGAACTGTCCCGGTTTTGCGGATTTTGCTACTCTTGGGGCATAAACATCCATTTGATAGATGTTTGGAGCAAGACATTCTTTGCTTAAAATTTTATACATTTTGCACCTCAAATATTACAACAAGTGAAAATAATGCTACACAAGATATTATAGCACAAAAAAAGCATGAGAACAGTTCAAAAAATGCGATTGTGAAATTAATGCCAAAATTTTGCTCATAAATTTTCAACAAGTGTGATTTATGGCTTCCAAATCAATAATGCGATCACAAAGTTTTTTTGCAAGATGCATATTGTGGGTTACGATTATTATACCGACATTGCGCTCTTTAGCTATATTTAACAGCTTGGTCCATATTCTTACTTGGGTAAGAGCATCCAGCATGGTCGTTATTTCATCGGCTACTATATATTTAACATCAGGAGAAAGTGCTCTCGATATGCAAAACCGTTGCAACTCTCCACCGCTTAATTCTTGTGGCCATCTGCTCATCCAGCGTTCGCGTATCTCCATTTTTTCCTGTATATCGTGGCTGACTTCCCAGCCCTCACTAATGATTTTTTTCATCTTCCACTTTGGATTTACTGCTTTTTCAGGATGTTGATATATAAGCTGTATAGGACAATATCCGCCCGAACTAAGCGGTTTGTTATCAACAAGAACTTCACCGGAAGATGGTTTAAGAACTCCTGATATTATCTTTGCAAGTGTGCTTTTTCCGTAGCCGGATGAACCGAAAATGCCTACTATTTCTCCGGGAGCAACGGAAAAACTTACATCCTTCAATATCTCGGATTCTCTCGTGTAGCTGAATGAAATATTTTTTATTTGAAGCATTTCTAACCTCCTATATCATTTCTTCGCTTCCGGGCATTTCGCAGCCTAAGCGTATACACTCTTTTTCGATTTCATCCATGCCCGTAACAAGAAAACCGTTTTGAGGCAAGGCTGTCCAGAAAGCCTTTGTCAGAGGG
>JAEXBK010000141.1 GCA_023394035.1 Bacillota bacterium | reverse complement strand
CCGTTATCATCGTATTCGGGCGACCTTTGATGCTTCCGTCCTTGCGGTCTACCGTAACGCCCGGAAAGTTCCCCACATGCTGATTTGCACCCGTAAGCTGATTGAACAAAGTCGTCTTTCCGCTATTCTGGTTTCCTGCAAGTGCAAATGTGAGAGGTGTTCCTTCCGGCAGCGGATTTTCTTCCGCCTTGATATGGTACTTTCCGCCTTCTCCGAGACCCGGATGCTCTATCGTGCGAGCTCGTCTATTTATTTCGGTATTTTCCGATGCTACGCCTTCGGCATCGCCTTCCGCCTTTTCTATTCCGATCTGCGCCGCATCATCGATCCTGAGCGTCAACTCATAGCCGTGTACGTTAAGCTCCATCGGATCGCCCATAGGGGCGTATTTTACAAGTTTTACTCGTGCACCGGGAACAAGCCCCATATCGAGGAAATGCTGCCTGAGTGCGCCCTGTCCCCCAACGGACGTAACTCTTGCGCTCTGACCCGGTTCAAGCTGTTTAAGATTCATAATTACCAACTTTCTTTTTCATTATAGAACAAATATACCACAAAACTAACTCGCTTACACCGCTTCCCTTGAAAGCTCACGATTTTTTTGATAGGATATGTTCTATGAAAAACAAAGATTCCGTCAGAAACAATTTAGGTTACAGCTCGGCATCCGTAGGCGATGCGGTATCGTATACTCTCGTCGGGATGTTTTTGATGTTCTTTCTTACGACTGTCGCAAAGATAGATCCGGCAAAGGCAGGCATAATCACTGCGCTCGGTGCTGTTTGGAATGCTTTTTTTAATCCCGTCATGGGTTTTTTAGCAGATCGCATAGGAACAAAATTCGGGCGCAGGCGTCCCCTAATCATAATTTTTTCCGTTCCGCTCTTCCTGTCTCTCTTCATGCTCTTTACCAATATTGAGCTTCCTGCGTTTTTTAAGCCGGTTTATTACGGCATAGTCCTAATGCTGTTCTGGACAAGCTATACAGGCTTCTTCGTGCCATACCTCGCACTCGGGGCCGAATACACTTCCGACTACGATGAACGCACGGTCCTCAGACTTTTCGCCTCACTTTTCAACATGATCGGCAACATCCTCTGCATGATAATCCCGACTGCATTCGTCGGCTTTCTCGTATCAAAAGGAGCATCGGACAGTGCCGCTTGGTCGATCACGGGCGCGGTTTTAGGCTTTATCTCGTTTATTTCTATACTCGTGACATTCTTTTCGTCAAAGCAAAAGGATCCGCCGTGCAAAAAACCACAGTCTGTGCCTTCAGATCACGGCATCATCAAAACCATCTTCGGTGAATATATTTCGGTTGCCATGCTTAAGCCCATGCGCTATCTGATTGCAGCAAGCACAGCTTCGCTGATTTGCTATGCGATGCTGCAAGCCGATGTTATGTATTTTTACACATATAACCTCGGGCTTTCAACAGGTGTTATTACATTGCTTCTCATTGCACGCCCCGTTCTCGCTATACTCTTTCTCCCGATAGTCGGAAAGCTTACGCTTATGTTCGACAAAAGAAAGGTAATAGCCGGCTTTTATCTGACCGGTGCCGCCGTGCTTGTTACCTTAAGATTTACCGGAGTTACAGGAAAGCTCGGGCTCGCCGCCTTTGTTTTCGGACTCATGGTATGCACATGCGTCTACTGGCAGCTCATGCCTTCTATCTATTATGACGTATGCGATTACGACAGGCTCGAAACCGGCAAAGCGCGTCAGGGAACCATAGTTTCGTTTCAGGGATTAATCGAAGCGGCAGCGGTCGGGATCGGCTCGCTCATACTCGGAACGGCTCTTAAGGTTGCCGGCTTTGACGGAAGCTCGCTCGTCCAGTCCGAAACCGCCATGACGTGGATATTCAACTGCACGACCGTGATTCCGATAATCTTCGAGCTCGCCGCAGCCACAGCGATACTATTCTATCCGATAGGCCGAGAAAAGCACGCCGAAATCATTAAAAAACTTGATGCATAGGGCTAACTGTTAACGAAATTCATGTTTATATCCGGTGCTTGAAAACAAACCCCGAACAAGCTCTTCTTGCCTTTGATCTTCCCTTTTCGAGCCTCCGCATCGCCGTGCGTTGTGCCTTCGCAAATCATTTTGTTTTTATGTATATTTTAGAATTATGCACGAAAAAAGAGCAAATAGTGACGAAACGCTCTTGAAATTAGGATTTCTGTAGATCTTCAATCTGAAATCGTGCATAAATAAATTTTATGCATGATTTTAGAAGAAAGTGCGACGCAAGGAAGATACAAGGCAAGTGTCGGATATGGAAACAATTGACAAATATTTTGCTCTGCATTGCGCTATAATTGTAAAAAATGAGTGCCGAGGAATATGTGCAAAATTTTATATCGATGTCCACTTTTGCTCTTCCCGTTCGTTATATATAGTAAAAGGACTAAAATGTGCAGACTTGTACTTTCGAATCCGGTATATTATTATATATCTGTATAACTTAAATGTGAACAGAGAGTAAGGAATCGAACTACAGGATGTTGATTTTCATGACGCTTATAGAAAGTGAGTCTGACAAAGCAAAATTCACAACTATATACGAAAATTATGCCGACCTGCTTTTCTATGTTGCAAATGACGTGCTGCATGACATTCAAGATGCTGAAGACGCGGTTCATGATGCGCTTATTTCCATAGCACGTCACCTCGATAAAATTGATGATCCGAACTCGCCAAAAGCACGCGCCTTTCTCGTTATCTCCGCAAGAAACAAGGCAATCGACATATTCCGAAAACGGCAAAGGATAATTCCTTCCGAGATTACGGATGAACTTATCGGCACTGTGACAGAGGCATCCTCTACGCAAAATAAAGACTTGGCATATATAATATCACAGCTTCCCGAAGCTTATCGCGACGTTCTGATTCTGCGATTTGACATAGGTTTCAGCGTCAGAGAAATAGCGGATATAATCTCCACAAACAGAAGCACCGTGCTAAAAAGGATTCAGCGCGCAAAGTCGGCTCTCGCAAAGCTTCTAACTTCATCGGAAAATGGAGATAAATGATGAAAAATCAGAAAACACGGTATAACAGAATACCAGACCCAGACCTGAAAGCCGCACTCGAAGCAGTCCGCAGCGACATGCTCTCCGAGCTGCCGCCTCTTGCCGAAATTCCGAAGCACGAATTTCCCGTGGGCTTCAAAGACAAGATAAAAGCTCACACCGCGCGCCGCTCGTTTTATAAGCATTTTCTAAAAACGGCAGCAGCAATACTGATTTGCCTTGCACTCACATCGGGTGTCGTTTTTGCCGTAAGCCCGGAAGCTCGTGCAGATGTCATCAGATGGCTCCGTTCGGAAACTCCAAATTCGGTCGATTACACCTTTTTCGGCGATCCGGAACGCAGCAGGCTGCCGGAAGTCGAGTTCGGCTGGTTGCCGGGAGAATATGAAATAGTTAAAGCCGACCATTTTCCGTTTTTAACATATCAACTCACGCCTCTTCAAAAAAACAACAAGCTGATTCTTTTTAGCGCCACATATATGATCGACGGCACCGTGTCTTGTATTATAGGTGAAAGCCCTTCTCCATTGGAGGTAGACGTCCGAGGAGTTACCGGCGAATTCTATCTCGATCCGCGTCCTGATGAATATAATGTTCTTTTATGGATTGACGAAAAAAACAATATTATGTTTGAATTATTCTCAAAGTATGATCAGGAAATCATTATGAAAATAGCCGAAGCCATGGAAATTAAGGATTTATAATATACTCATAAGGCAAGAAAGGATTTGGAGATATGAAAAAAAAGCTCAAGATTGTTTTACTAATCGGGTTAATATTTTTATTTACGCTCATACCCGTCTCACATGCCGATTCTGAAATCAAAAGGAGCCACTCTATTAACCTGAGTTTGATTTTTTCAGGCTCTACCGCAATTTGTAAAGCTCAAGCAATGGGGGTCAGCAACGCCGTTTTACGTGCGGAATTGTGGCAAGGTAACACCCGGTTAATCACATGGCAGGCTGCCGGGGATAATGAAATTTATCTGGAAAAAATCCGCTCCGTCATACGCCGTAAAACCTATACGCTTAAGGTTTATTTGATTGTCAACGGAAGCGTCATCGACCAAAAGTTCGTCACGAGCTCCTGCCCGTGATGCCATAAATATTTATTTATAAAAAATTTCTATACCGGTGTCCACTTTTGCAGCTTTCATTCGTTATATATAGTGAGGAAGTGAATTTACAGATAGCAGATTTTTTACTTTGTTTTATAAATATGGCATGTAATGCGAAAGGAGCAAATTAAGATGAGAAAGAAGAGCTTGATTAGCATATGTGTTGCGCTTGTATTATGCCTTTGCTTAGGGTTCAGCACATTTTCATACGCAGGAAGCTATTATGGAAGCAATTTGCAAATTAATGTCAGTGATAACAGTGCGAGCACACGAGTGTTTACAAGTAATACTACATATATAAGTGCACGAATGGATGTTAGAGTATATGTACTAAATGCCGTAACCGGTACAGGATATCACTATACACAAACGGTAACAAAGCCTATGACAAAAACCAGAAGTTTAACATGTCGATATGACGAACCGTCTACATATTTTACAATATATACATTCGAATATGCTATCGGCAGAGGAACAATAGACGGCTCACAAATAGGACCTGTTACAGTTGCAAGCTAAATAACATCATATTATAAATTTAAGTATTATATGCCATATTTTTATAGGAGTCCATTATGAAGCCACTTAAAATTTTCACCAAGCTTACTGTAGTCGCAGTTCTTGTTATCGCTTCTTTTTCGCTCTGCTCATGCAATAAGGAAAAAGTATACAGCGAAGATGTCGATTATGCTTTTGACGACCAGAACTTTTTCTATACATCTCATGAAATAGCAAAGGGCGAAGCCGGATATTATTATCTCGACTCAATGAACTATTTGATCATGTATTTTGATGCAAAAACGAAAAAAAGCGTCCCCCTCTGTACAAGGGCTAACTGCAAGCATGACAGTTCTTCGCCGGACTGTAACGCCCGCGTTACGAATCATAACTCTTCATCAATTTTCTTTAGCGATAACAACATCTACGTTCTCTCTTCCGAGTTCACGGGGAATGCCTATGAAACGTATTTTGAAAGCATATCGCCCGACGGCAGCAAGCACGAAAAGGTGTGCAGAATAAGCAAAAGTGATTTTTCAGAAGGCTCAAGCAGTGATGTTTACAGCAGTAACATATACTTTCCTATGATCCATCGCGGCTATGCGTATTATACGTCATATAACAACAATAAACGAACCGAGCTTTATAGGATTAAGCTCGATAAGGGCGCTGAACCCGAACTCATCTATGAGATGCAAACAAGCGGTGCACCACGCGGATACAAGAAACATGTCTACTTTGCGGCTGTTGATGATTCCAATCAAAACTCGTCAAGTGGCGGAGTCTACAGATTTGATATATCGAGCGGTAAGCTTGACAAGATATCCGAAAAACTTGGTGACATTTGCACCTTCATCGAAGACACCATGCTCTATAGGGATAGTGATTTGAATCTGATTAAAATAGACCTCAGTTCCCTAAAAGAAGAAGCCTTGCTGAAGCTTGCGGAGCGTTGTGATGCGTACTATGACGGCAAGCATATATATACTGATAATTTGATGGAGATAGTCTATCTTAAAGATATTGTAAAAGCAGAAGAGAATCTCCCCGAAAGACAAATCGGAATATACGATGAAAACTTCAATCATATCAGAAATATAAAGCCGCCGGTCGAAAATTTTCGCTATCTTTATAACATTTTCGGTGATGAGCATTTCATGTTTATGCGCGGTCTAATGG
>JAEXBK010000127.1 GCA_023394035.1 Bacillota bacterium | reverse complement strand
TCCTTATCCTGTGCTCTTATCTCACCTATCTGCAAGGTATCAATAACATATGCATCGTCATTTTCACCTTCGGAGGAGGCTATCGCTTTTAGCTGTTTTCCGAGGTCTGAAGCTTCATCTACGTATTTGAATACGTCATCGCTTCCCTTGTTTATTCTGTCAGACAGGGAAGAGTAGTACGAAATAATCGTTCCTACAACGGCTTCGCTGTATTTTACGCTTTTACCGTCAGCACTCTTATACCATTCGGCATCTTCGATCGTCTTTGCTGTGTTGATTGCCTCGATTCCGTAATCCTCATCCTGGACAAACTTCAAAGCCGTGTCTTCTTTCACTTCTTTGATGTTTACATTCAATGATTTCTGCGAATTTATTGCTGCTTCTATCATTGACTCCTGAGGCAGCTGCGCTGCCGGCTCTTCCTCCGAAGTATTCGTAGTCGGCTGTTCCGACTGCATAATCTTCGCATAGAGATCCTTGATGTACATACCCGGCTTTGAATTCGGTGCAAATGCAAGTATCGACGAAATAACAACGCATACCGCAAGTATCGCAATCATTATATCGAGAAGCACGATCTTGACCTTTCTTGATTTTGAATTTGTTTCGTCTTCATCATCGTCAAAGAGATCGGCATATCTTATTTCCGACTTTTCGTCCGTATTTTCTTGCGCTGCTTCCGCCTCATTCGTCTCATCCGCTACAGGAGCTTTTATTTCCGAAATTGCAGACATATCTATAACCTGAAGTTCGTCAGGGGTAGCAGCCTCAAGGTCCTCCTGCTCATGTCCATGTTCAGCTTCAGGCTCAGCCTTAGCTTCCGGCGCAGCGTCCGATTTCTGCTCCGTTTCGGTTTTTTCTTCGGCTGCGACAGCAGCTTCGATTTCGTCTGCATCAGCTGCAGCTTCCTGCCCGGACATTTCGAAAGGCTTAACCATATCGAGTGCCTCTTCAGGCTTCTTTTCTTCGGCAATCTCCGCTTCATGCTCAGGCTCTGACGCTTCATCAAATACGCCGAGAAGCTCCTCATCCTTTCGTTCTTCGGATTCATGCTCCTTTTCGGTATACTCGTCACGCTCGGCTTCAGGCTCAGCTACCGGCTCGACTTGTTCTTCCGCCGGCTCGACTTCCGTATACTCAGCCTCCGGATATGCTCCGTCAGGACCGGGTTCTATCGTCTTCTCCGCTTCGGCTTCCGAAACCTCCTCGGAATCATCAGATTCCTCGGCATCTTCAAACGCCTGCACGTGCAGATCCTCCGGCTTTACCTCGGTCTCAGGCATATCATGAACATATCCCGTGCTTTCTGCCGATGCCGTTTCCTCAGTCTCTTCTTCAATCATCGATTCGACATTCTCAGGAGATGTAATTTCCTCCTCGTCCCACGATTCGCGGGCTTTTTCGAGAGACGCTTCCTTGGAGGCTATGATTTCCTCTGCCTCCGCTTCTTCTTTTATTCTCGCTCTCAGGCGTTCATATTCCTGATCGAGAAGAGCCTGAAATTCCTCATTTTTCTTGTTGAATGTGTAGAATTTATCTATTTTTTTCTGCTGAGCTGCAGCTCCTGCCGCAATACCTTCTTTCATTTCCGCAGCAACCGCGGCAGCATCCATGCGCATTTCCGGCATAGTAGCCCAGCTGTGCTTGCCGGCATTACGCGCACCGTCCTTGATTTCTTCTATGTCGATTATAAGACGATCAACGCCGTCATCGCCCGATGTCTGAGTTGCAGGAAGCTCAACCTCTATCTCATTGCTGTCGTCTTCCTCTGCCTGCTGAATGTTCTCAATCACAGGCGGAACAAAGGAACGCCTCTCAAGCTGGCGTGTTCTGTCAAGCTCTCCGACTTCCTGAGTCCAATCAAAATCTGCCGCAGCAGCCATCTGCTCGGTTGAATCCGATGAAGTTGCCGCTTCCTTGACGGCATCTGTTCTTTTCTTGTCGATTACCGAGCCCCAGTTGAAGTTCACTTCTTCCGTGTGTGATTTGCCTGCATCCGGATATCCGTCAAGGTCCCAGTCGAACTTAGTTATCTTAAAATCGTGACGTTCAGGCTTAGTCTCTCCTACAACCTCAAAAGCCGGCAGCGGCTTCGTTATTTGCTCAGCCTTAAATCCGCACCCCGGGCAAAATCTGTCATCATCGTTTAATTTTTTTCCGCAATTCTTGCAATACATCTCTTCCTCCTGAAGAAGCAGATCATCCGATCTGTCTGTTTAGAACATCTTCCGTATATGTGTTACCATACTTATCAGTTGCACAGTCTCTTGAATAAAATTTGTGTATATTGTCGTCTTCGTTCATAGGGATATGCCGATTCGGATATGCCTCATCAACAAAATCATTCAGATAAACGTCCGACGAGTTCGTATTAAAGCCGGAAATAGGCTGCATTGCTTCGCCAAAATAATCTTCAGGATAGCTTTCCGCCTGCCTGAACTCATTCTGAGATGCCAAATCATCAAAAACAGGAGCAATATCCGGTTTCTTCTCAGTCTGCATCTTAGGCGACTCCTTCTTTTCTTGCACACAAGGTGTATCCTTGCACATGACACCGCGAAGCGAATCTATTTCCTCTTGTTTCTTCTGGATTATGCTTATCTTGGAGTCGATATCCGTAACCTTCTCGTTAATCTCGCTCAGCATCGTTTTTTTCTTTGATGCGGTCGCAATCAGCTTGATTATCCAAACAACGAATATCAAGCAGAGCAGCGCAAAAACGCCTATCTCTATTTCGCTTTGATAATCCACTATCAGATTGCCTAATTTCCCAATAATATTCATCTCTTTTCCTCCGGCATATAGCTTATTAAATTATACTATAAAAGCTATTTAGGTGCAATCTTTCGAACCGATATATACGCCTTTAAGCAGATAATATTATGTGTCGATCGTCGCTTGTTCCATTATCGGCTAAAATTCATCAAAAATGGAACGAAAAGTCATCAAAATAGCGTGTTTATGGAATAATATGCAGGTATTATGTAAACCCCTCCCGGCCACATTTTGATTTCAGCTTAATCAAAAACCGCCTGCAAAATCGTGCAGACGGCCGTTCAGTGTTTCAGACGTAAGTTTTTTCTAATTGCTCTCGCAAAGCTTCACCCTAAGGCGAATTAGTCTTCGAATGCTTTTGCCACCTTGCCGAGCTCTTCCGGTATGGATATATGCTGAGGACATACCGACACGCAGGCTCCGCAGCTTATACATTCCGACGCTTTGCCGCCTGCTTCTCCAAGCCGGCGGTATATATCTCCCGACTTTTCACTTCCGAATGTCTTTGCAAGCTTAGGGTTAAGCTCGGCATTGTAAAGCGCAAAATATTCGGGTATATCAATGCCCTTCGGACACCCTTCCACGCAATATCTGCACGAAGTGCACGGCACGGTATCTGAATTGAGTATGATTTCCTTTACCTTTTCGAGGATTTCCTCTTCATGCGGCGAAAGCCTCTTGAAATCAGACATGAACGATGTGTTATCATCCATCTGTTCTATCGAGCTCATGCCGGAAAGCACCATCAGTTGAACTGTCCTAAGTGGTCAATCTAATTTTC